>CAZRNW010000411.1:0-4018 GCA_964601535.1 uncultured Flavobacteriaceae bacterium | reverse complement strand
CAAGTGCTGTCCGAACCTAATACCAATGTGTTTGTTGGGCAAATAAAAACGGTGTCTTTTAAATTTGCATTGGCAGGATTGATTTCTACAACGGAAACGTCGTCAATATAGTAGTAGGCACCATTATTAGAGGCGGGTGAAACAAGAGGTTTTACTTGAAGTAAATTAGTACTGGCATCGTTTCTAAAATTGGTAAGCGTAATAAAATTTTCTGTGCCATTTGCTAAATAAGTACCCCGTACCTGAACCCAATTTATTGTATCAGTAATTATATTACTATTTGAATTTTCCATATGAGGTGTAAAAAAGAAATTAGTTGGGGGAACAACCGGCCAATAATTTTTTAAAGAATCTTTAGTAAAATAAATTCCAATATTGCTAATTGCAAATCTACTATATTCAGCTAAAGAAGCGTAAAAGGTAACGCAATATGTTTTTCCATTTTGTAAAGTTTGCTTTAAACTTGTTTCAATATCTTCCCTACCTTCAATTGTCATTAAATAAAGTTGTAATCCAAAATAGGCCACCCCTGTTCTTGGATTTTGGTTACCATAAAAATTAATGGGAGTTGAACTTGAACAAACATTATAAGGGTCTGGAGAACCATTAAAATTTGCTCTGAACCAAGACACAGGGTTGCCATTAATCAATGAAATGTTTGGACAACCGGTTATTTGTTCTCCTGAGTAATTATTCACCAAATTATTTATCGTTTGACATTTAATTTCCGGCAAATAAAAACAAAGGAGGAAAACTAAAAGCTTCCTTCTTTGTTTTATAAAAACAATACCCTTCATAAGTACTTATACGAAGGAATTAATTAACGGTTAATGATTAGTTTGTCATTTTTAACAGGTAAACCGTGGCTGGATATTTTATACATATATGTACCTGCTCGTATCCCTTGTATATTTAAGGAATTTTTACCTTTAATTAAGATTTGGCTAATTACTTTTTCTCCTAAAATGTTAAAAATTTCAACAGAGCCATTATCAATATATAAGCTAATAATTACTTCATCACTCGCAGGATTCGGATAAACCAAAACTTCATCGTTGATTGCTTCGGAAATACTCTCTGATTGAGCAATATTCCCAAAACGGCCACCACCGCCAACAGGAATACTGAATTCACATTGATTAGAATACATAACGCTATCGAAACGGCTTAAAACAGAACGCGCCTGATAAACCGCGCCACCGTCTGTATATGGACATAATTGCGCCAAAGTTCTTAAATCATTTATGTCGTTTGGATTTACAAGACTATCTCCAAGGGTTAAATAGGTGTGATAAATACTATTAAATAATTTTTGATTCGCTTCCACATTGCTTGTAGTTACTAAGGAAGTATTTGCAATTTTTGCACTTGCAAAATCAGAAGAGTTATTGTTTAACAAGTAACTTCCTACCAAACTATCAATCCTGTAAAACAAGCCAATATTCCCCACTGCATGAGTAGCCATAAAGGAATTTGCTCCCGCAATGGTACTTGTATTAACTGCCGAACGCCTGAAAGCACCAAAAATACTATTCCGACCAATAAATTGTGCGTTAGCAGTATTACTACCAAAATTTAACGCGTTCCCAAAAAACGGAGGAATACCACCGCTAATTACGCGATTAAACGTGGAAGAGAAACAAACCGGGAAAGTTGTCGAGGTGGTAGGAGCAACAGGTGTAAAAGAATTAGAGCCAGAAGCGAAAGTATTAACCTGAGGTAGGTATAAATTAGCCGGCAAACCAGCATCATAATAGATTTTATCATTAGGTGGGTTTGTATTAGAACTATTGTCACAATGTGAATCAGAACCGGTAAAATCACCCCATTGATTTCCACTTGGGTACCAAGTAGCCCCGAATAAAACACCAATATTTCCAGTGTAACCAAATTGATCTAACACCAAACCATTCTGGCATTTATCACTTGGATTAACGTTTAAAATATTTTCAAAAACATTACTTGGGCAGTTACCCTGAAACTTCAAACAGGTAGAAACTTGCTTAATATTATTTTGACAATAAGTATTATTGAGACCAACGCTGGTTAAAATACCAAACACCAAATAATTTTGACTATTTGTTCCGCTATTGCAGCCAATGCTGTTATTACTGAACAATCCCCAATCCGAAAAATCGCTTCCAATGCCGGTTGTAAACAAACTTGAAGAAGTGTTTTTACCAATGTTAATGGTATTACTTACAACGGCAATACTATAAGTGTTACGTGAATATATACCTGTTTGTTTTCCACTTAAATTATTCGAGGAAACATTGTAAAGTGCTGTAGGATATTTAGCCGTTTCATCAATAAACACATTATAAGGGTTAAGAAAACTACCTGTACTGTTATTGCTAAGGAAGTATGATTTTATATTTCGGTTATCAAAAGCGTAATAATCGTAACCACAATTTACAAATGTGTTACTTGAAATATTTACACTTGCTTGAGCAACGCCTGGTTGACCCATTGTTACTACCTCTGCACCATATTTGCGACAGGCATTAAACGAATTTGAGGTAACAGTAAGCGTACCCCCATCTTGTGCATTAATACCGATATCAGAATTTCGGAAAATACACCGATTAGCGATTACAAACGGTGGCGCAAATGGGAATGTTACACCTATAGTTGTTACACCGATTCCGGCCTTATTACCAACATGGTGAACTCCGCCAATAGCGATATTAGCACCAAAAGTAAATATTTGCTGGAAAATACAATTTCGAACCTGAACATTGCTTTGCCCATTTAAAATACCGCGATTCAAATAGTCAAAATAATTTACGTTCAAAGTATTTGATGGGGCTGGAGTAGATATACCAACATTAAAGTTAGGCCCGTTTAAAATTACATTTGATGACACTAAAGCTATACCTGCATCACTTCGTTTAACAGCAACACTCATTGCGGGCGATCCCAGTATCGAAGCGACAGTGCCATTAACAAAACCCGTACTCGAAGAAATTAAGCCGCCTGAGGAAACAGGATTAATAAAAGTTGAATTAATAGGAAACGAATATGTACTTGCTGCAAGCCGTTTACATGTAAATATTGTGCCTGAAATACTGAATTTATTTGCATCGCTAAAAGAGGAAAGTAACCCAATAATGCTAAATTCGTTTTTATTAAAAAGATTGTTTCTTGAAACAAAACCAGGATGAATAACTGTTGTAAAAAAATTAAAAGGAAAAGCAACTGCTGTGTATGCATCTTCAATGATTGAGTTTTGTATGTTTAAGGCATCGCTTGTTAAAATTCCGCGCCACATATATCCATTAGGGCAAGCATGCCACCAACTATGATTGATTGTTACCGATTTTGTTTGTACTACTTGAACCGCTTCATCAAAAACAAAATCTGTATTATCAAAAGTAACGGGGGCATTGATTGTCAACGTACCTCCAGGTGCGGGGCCAGAGCCGCGCACTGTATATACACCACCATTAATCAAACCACTACTTGGCACTCTAATGTTTCCTGTATAGGTATTAGTACCTCCAACTCCTCCCGTGGGTGATAACGGAAAAATAGGACATGATGGACATACAGTGGAAGTAGCAGAAATTAGTGTTACGTCTTTTAAAATAATATTATTTGATGCAGTTGGAACAGTATTGTTGGTACCTGTATTTATGCAGCAGTCTGATATATTTATTGTAATAGTAGTTGGTGTAATCACGCAACCCGCAAGGCTAGTACCACTAACAGTGTAAGTTGTGCTGGAACTTGGAGAAACTATTAATGGATTTCCCACAGTAGTAGTACCAATTGAAGGAGTCCATGTATATGTATCTGCTCCACTTGCAGTTAAAGTAAAATTCTCTCCGGCACAGCCAAAATCCTTTGAAGAACTGACGTTAAGTTGCTGTATTAAATGAATTGAAACGTTATCGAGATAATAATACGAAGTATTAAACGGAATTACAGTACCAGTACAAAGGGTCCCGAGAGTATTAGTCGTAATACAATCAGCTAATGCTGGGTCTTTTAAAAAACCAATTAATAAGACAGATTC
>CAZRNW010000410.1:0-4021 GCA_964601535.1 uncultured Flavobacteriaceae bacterium | reverse complement strand
GCTGTTGATGTAAATCCTCCGGGACCACTCCATGAGTAGGATACACCACCGTTAGATGTTAAATTAATGGTTGTGTTAACACAAGTTGTAGGATTGCTTACCGAAATAGTAGGAAGAGCATTTACGACAACAATAGTGTTTGCAGTATTTGTACAACCATTCGCATCAGTAACAGTTAAAATATAATTACCGCTGTTAGCTACCGCCGCTGTAGGAATTGAAGGTGTTGCAGAATTTGAACTGAATGAACCAGGTCCTGTCCAGGCATAAGTTGTACCGCCTGTTCCGGTTAAATTAATAGTTTGGCCTGCACAAAGCGGACTATTACTTGTAGCTGTAGGATTTGGCAAAGGATTAACTACAACATTTGTAGTTGCGCTTGCAGTACAGGTTCCGACAGAAACAGTTACACTATATACACCGCTCATTGCCGCGGTTGAAGCAGGTATAGTAGGATTTTGTGATGATGATGTAAATCCTAGAGGACCTGTCCAATTATAAGTAGTTGCAGCAGGCGTATTTAATTGAATTGTTGCGCCTGCACAATAAGGACTGGTATTTGAAGCAGAAGTTGTAGGACTTAGTACAGAAACACTCACAGTTCCTGTATTTGTACAGCCTAATGCCGTTACAGTTACAGTATAAATACCCGCATCAGCAGCTGTTGCATTCGCAATGGTTGGATTTTGTAAAGCAGATGAGAAAGAGTTTGGCCCGCTCCATGCATAACCGGTACCGCCACTTGATGTTAAGTTGATTGCTGTATTGATACAAACAGGACTATTGCTTCCAATCACAACAACCGGAGTTGGATTTACAACAACATTAGTAACCGCTGTATTAGTACATCCTGCAGCATTAGAAACAGTAACAGTGTAATTTCCGCTGTTCGTTGTCTGCGCATTAGCCTGAGTCGGATTCTGAGCATTTGAACTGAATGCACTTGGACCGCTCCAGGTATAAGTAGTTAAAGCACCAACATTTAATTGAATTGTATTACCAGGGCAATATGGTCCGGTATTCGAGGCCGCAGGAGTTGGAAGCGCATTTACAACAACAATTGTAGTTGCATTCGCAGTACAAGTTCCTGCAGAAACTAAAACACTGTATGTTCCTGCCATTGCAGCAGTAGCAGCCGGTATTGTAGGATTTTGAACGTTTGAACTAAATGCATTAGGACCAGTCCATGTATAAGAAGTAGCAGCAGGCGTAGTTAAAGTAATTGTTTGACCTGCGCAGAAAGGACCACCATTAGAAGCAGTAGTTGTTGGTGTAAGAACCGTTACACTTACAGTTGCAGTATTTGTACAACCAAGAGTTGTAACAGTTACAGTATATATTCCTGCGTTTGCAGTAGTTGAAGAAGGAATATTAGGATTTTGTGTTGCTGAAGTAAATGCATTCGGACCACTCCACGAATAAGTTCCGCCACCGCTCGACGTTAAATTGATTGGTGCGTTCAAACAAACAGGGCTGTTGCTTCCTATTACAATAACAGGAGTTGGATTTACAACCACATTTGTAACTGCAGTATTTGTACAACCTGCAGCATTCGAAACCGTAACAATATAATTTCCGCTGTTAGTAGTTTGAGCATTGGTTTGAGTTGGATTCTGAGCATTAGAAGTAAATGCGCTTGGTCCGCTCCAAGTATAAGTTGTAAATGAACCAACATTTAATTGGATAGTATTACCCGGACAATACGGTCCTGTATTAGAAGCTGCCGGAGTAGGTAAGGCGTTAACCGTTACCATTGTTGTTGCAGTTGAAGAACAACCTCCTGCCGATGATGTAACAGTATATACACCGGTCATAGCCGCAGTTGAAGCAGGTATAGTTGGATTTTGAGAGTTAGAAGTAAATGCACTCGGGCCACTCCAAGTATAAGTTGTAGCAGCAGGAGTAGATAATGAAATTGTTTGTCCTGCGCAATACGGACCTGTATTAGCAGCTGAAGTAGTTGGAGTTGTAACACTAACGCTAACAGTTCCCGTTCTGCTACAACCTGCAGCTGAAGTAACATTTACTGTATAAATTCCCGCATTAGCTGCAGTCACGTTGGGTATGGTAGGATTTTGTGTTGCAGATGTAAATGCACTTGGACCGGTCCATGAATAAGTATTACCACCAGTTGCTGTTAAACTTAAAGTAGCACCTGCGCAAAGCGGACTGTTACTTCCAACAATTGGATTTGGTAATGGATTTACAATTACCTGTACAGTATTTGTTGTCACACAACCTGCAGTATTAGTGCCGCTGACTGAATAAGTAATTGTTGTGGCCGGTGTAGCTATAACACTGCTTCCAATTGTAGTATTTAAAGTAGCGCCCGGCGACCAAGTATATGTACTTGCACCCGTTATTGAAAGTGTTGTGGATTGACCAGCACAAATAGTTGTGTTACCCGTGATAGCCAAAACCGGTGCAGATGCTGAGTTAATTGCAACAACCGCTGTTCCCGTTTTACAACCTGTAGCATCTTTTACAGTAACTGTATAGTTTCCTGTTGGAACACCTGTAACGGTCGCCGAATTACCCCCGGTTGGACTCCATGTATATGAATAAGGACCTGTACCGCCAGTAACATTTGCTGTAGCTGAACCTGCAGCACAAGAAGAAGAAGTAACAGCAGTAACAGTTAAGTTAGATGCAGTTGTACAAACCTGACAATTCGTTCTGTAATACATTCCACCTGCAACGAAATTGTAGCAATCACTTGAGTTACTGAAACCATACTGAGCTGTTGTTTGTCCTGCTGTTGCCGGAGCGCCAGGCTGCTGAATATAATCCCAAACATTATTGCTTGCACTTGCCCATGTATAATTGTAAGCAGCTGAATTCATCATAATTGGTGTATTGGAAATCTGCTGCAAATCGGAAACGATTACGAAATTTTGAGTAGAGCCTGCAGTTACTGCACCGCAAACATTAAAACCTCCAATGATATCCTGAATATTTCCTCCTGAAGCCTCATGACAACCATCACCAATTACCATATGTCCGGTATAAGTTTGTGTTGGATCCGTGTACATAATGATCAATGTTGCACCATCCATATCATTAGGAGTCGTTCCCAAACAAGGAATTCCGCTGATAACATAATTTCCGTTACCGGAAATAATTGAAGTCACATCTGCGCGGTAATTAAATGTACCAACATAACCCCAGCATTTATCGCTATGCTGGCCAATCATCGTCATTGGGAATGCAGCACTTGCTAATAAAGGATTTGTAATATTTGCAGTTATGGCTGCGCCATTACCGGAACCGCCAACATATAAGAACGCTTTTACGATTGTGAAACATGCAGGAATACCGCTGATAGCAAAAGTGGCCGGCTGAAGAACACCTTTTTGTGTCGTCATACCTGTAAATGCTCTTTGGTTTAACCTGCGTGTTGCCTGAGTAAAATTTAATCCGCAAGCTGATACTGTATAGCTTGTAGCTACTGAACCGTTACCATTTTGAACTGAGTTCGCACCGCCCTTTTCATTCGATTGCGGATTTACGCAGTCTTCGCAGGGCACTCCACTCCATTGAGCTTGGGTTGCTTTTTGCGAATGCAGAAAATTAAAGCTACAAAGGGCTGAAAAAAACAGGATGCTTTTGATTAATTTTTTCATAGGGACGGTTTTATGTAAGTAATTGATTAAAAAGCTAATGTATTCTTATAAATATAGTGAAACGCTTCCCCTATAAAAAGGACAATAACTAAGAATATCGCACCTTTCACTCAATAAAACAGAGGTTTCATCATTATTAACAAGTTTTTAACCGAAGAATATTGCCTGAATAACAGATGATTACCCTCTAATTTTTTGAGAAAGTATTGGCATAAAAAAAGCCCCGGATTTCGGGGCTTTAAAAAAAAATATTTTAGTTTTTATTTCATTAAGGTTACATGGCCTTTTAATTCATGTGATTTTCCAAACACACTTGTGCAATTAATTAACCAAGTATATGTTCCTTCTTCGCAAGATTTTTGTCCGCGTCCTTTAAATGAACCAGCCCATGCCTCTTC
>CAZRNW010000409.1:0-4029 GCA_964601535.1 uncultured Flavobacteriaceae bacterium | reverse complement strand
AACGAATTCTCTTAAACCGCCTTCACTCAAAAAAGTTTCGCTCATTGGCTTACCGGTATCGTCTAATTGACGCATATCGGACAAAGAAAGACTGATTCCCTTGTTTAGGAACGATAATTCGCGCATTCGGTTGGCCAGGGTGGTATAATTATACTCGCTAACGATAAATATGCTTAAATCAGGTTTAAAGGTCTGAATTGTGCCCCTATATGTCGTGTCACCTACTTGTTTTGCCGGATAAAGCGGTTTTCCGCAGCTGAATTCCTGTACGGTTATCTTACCATCGCGATGTACTTCGGTCTTCATGTGGGTGGAAAGTGCGTTAACACAAGATACCCCAACACCATGCAAACCCCCGGATACTTTGTAGGTATCCTTATCAAACTTACCTCCCGCGTGTAACACGGTCATAACCACCTCCAGGGCGCTTACTCCCATTTTAGGATGGATATCAGTAGGAATACCACGGCCGTCGTCTTTTACGGTAATGGAATTATCCTCGTTAATGGTAACAAATATATTTTTACAGTGACCTGCAAGAGCCTCGTCAATGGAGTTATCTATAACCTCGTAAACGAGATGATGTAATCCTTTAACGCCGATATCGCCGATATACATGGCAGGACGTTTCCTTACTGCTTCTAATCCTTCTAAAACCTGGATGTTATCCGCGCCGTAATTTGCTTTGTCTTTCGTTGGGCTTTCTGACATAAAATCGCTCTCTTTTTAAGTTTCTAATTAATCTTTAAATATATCGATTTTCATTGGTTTTTCGGGTGTTTTTACGAGTGATTTTTACTAACAAATGTTAATAACATTTTCTTGTTTTTTTAATGTTGATATGAACAAAAAAACATGTAACAATTATCAGAAAAAAATCACCAATTTTGTACTAATTACAAGTCTTTAAAACAAAGCAAAAACAGACCCTTTAAACCAGAAAAAAATGAAAAAACTTCTTCTAATAATTGTTGCAATTGTCATTTCGTTACCTGTAATTGCGGATGATTTCCCTCTTAAAAAAGAAAAAAAATCATTTTTAAAAAAGGATGACGGCGGAGAAAAATGCTTTAACGAAAGCACGCACATTATAAATTTAGGCGTTGGTTTCGGCAGCCGGAGCTATCACACTATTTATCTTGGCGGCGGTTACAATTACGGACGAACACCTGCTTTCAGCTTAACTTATGAGCAGGCGTATCCAAAAAAACTTGGTCCGGGCTATCTTGGAATTGGGGCTTATTTTGGCTATCAGGGAGAATATTATAAATACGAGTATTCCCGCTGGAAAGGCGTTAATTACAATACCTATTATTATCACCACAACTGGAACTATTATATGGTTGCAGCAAGGGGCGCCTATCATTGGGATGTTTTAAATGCACATAACGCCGAAGTTTATGCCGGTGTAATTGTAGGTATGCGTTTTTCGATTCATAATTATGATACAAACGACCCGGATAAGGACGACCCTTATTCATATGCTTCCGGCTTTATTTATCCTGCTTATTCTGCTTTTGCAGGCGCACGCTGGTATTTTGTGAAAAATTTCGGTCTTTTTGCCGAGTTAGGTTATGGAATATCTTATGCAACAGGAGGATTTAGCATTAAATTTTAATCAAAATAAAAACACATAAAAAGCTCTGTCTAACGGCAGGGCTTTTTTTATTAATTTACGACCGTAAATTTTTTTACTATGGATAATTTATTTTCAACCGAAGCATTACTCAGTTTAATTCCATTAACACTGATGGAAATTTTATTGGGCATCGATAACGTTATTTTCGTTTCGATAGTTTTAGGCCGTCTTGGTAAAAACGAAACCAAAAAAGCAAGTTTTATCTGGATGATGACCGGTATTGGAATGCGTTTGCTGTTTCTTTTTTTACTGGGTTATTTACTAAAAGGAGAGCATGTTTTGTTCAGTCTTTTTGATCACCCTGTTGAATTAAAAGATTTAATTATGCTCGCAGGAGGTCTGTTTCTATTGGTAAATTCTACTCTTGAAATACACAATAAACTGGAAGGCGAAGACCCCGACGAACAACTAAAAGAACAAAATAAAAAACCCGCCACTTTCAAATCCATCATCATCCAGATTATTTTAATCGATATGGTTTTCAGTATCGATGGCATCGTTACAGCAATCGGTATGGCCAATAATTTTGTGATTATGATGACGGCCGTTATCATCAGCATGGTGGTAATGTTTTATTTTGCGCCACGGATTTCATCATTTATCCATAAACACCCAACCTTCAAAATTCTTGCTTTGTCTTTCCTTGTTTTAATAGCGGTTTTATTGGTAATTGAAGGTGTTCACGTGGAGAAATTAGAAATTCCTAAAGGGTACATCTATTTCGCCATGGCCTTCTCATTTATGGTGGAATTGCTGAATTTAAAACTCCGCAAAAGAACCCGTCCGCCTGTTGAATTACGTTTGCCAACTTTAATAGAAGAGCGGCGCAAAGAATAAATAATTGTAAATAAAAATTTTGGCTTAGGGATGCGGAAGGTTTAGTTCTTTTGCCTTTTCGGCAAAAAACCGGAGCCTGTAGCAGCCCGACCGCCTTTGGCGGTAAGCCCCAAAACACAAATTTGAGAGACCAATAATTAAATAGTAAATTTAGCACATAATAAAAGAGCATGACATCAAAACTAAATATACTGGACCAGAAAAAAGCCGAAGCACTTTTGGGCGGCGGACAAAAACGTATTGACGCGCAGCATAAAAAAGGAAAATTAACGGCGCGCGAACGTATTCATTTTTTAATGGATGAAGGCAGTTTCGAAGAAATTGGCATGATGGTAACACACCGCAGCAACGATTTTGGTTTGGAAAAGGAAAAGTATTTAGGAGATGGCGTTGTAACCGGTTATGGTACTGTAAACGGACGATTGATCTACGTTTTCTCTCAGGATTTCACAGTTTTCGGAGGTTCTCTCTCTGAAACACATGCCGAAAAAATTTGTAAAATAATGGACCTCGCCATGCAAAACGGTGCGCCTGTAATTGGTTTAAATGATAGCGGCGGGGCACGTATTCAAGAGGGAGTTGTATCCTTAGGCGGTTATGCTGATATTTTTTACCGTAATGTGCGTTCCAGCGGCGTTATTCCGCAATTATCTGCCATTATGGGTCCTTGTGCCGGCGGAGCGGTTTATTCGCCTGCTATGACGGATTTTATTTTAATGGTGGAGAATACCTCTTATATGTTTGTTACCGGTCCGAATGTGGTGAAAACCGTAACGCATGAAGAAGTGACCAGTGAAGAATTAGGCGGAGCGATGACTCATGCTACAAAAAGCGGTGTGACGCATTTCGCCTGTGCTAATGAAATTGAAGCGATTAATCATGTAAAACAATTACTGAGTTACATGCCTCAGAATTGCGAGGAAGATGCGCCTTCTGTTCCGTACGAAGCGGGAAATGAATCGCGTCCCGCTTTAAATTCAATTATTCCTGATAATGCGAATCAGCCTTATGATATCCGCGAGGTAATTGAAGGCGTGATTGATGACAATAGTTTTTTAGAAGTGCATAAGCATTTTGCAGAAAATATTGTGGTTGGTTTTGCGCGTTTAGCAGGGAAAAGTATTGGAATTGTCGCGAATCAGCCTGCGGTTTTAGCAGGGGTTTTAGATATTCATTCATCAACAAAAGCCGCGCGCTTTGTTCGTTTTTGTGATAGTTTTAATATTCCGCTTTTAGTATTTGAAGATGTGCCGGGCTTTTTACCGGGAACTGATCAGGAATGGAATGCAATCATTACCAATGGCGCGAAATTATTATACGCATTCAGCGAAGCAACTGTTCCGAGGATTACGGTGATTACACGTAAAGCTTATGGCGGTGCTTATGATGTGATGAACAGTAAACACATTGGCGCAGATATGAATTACGCCTGGCCAAGTGCTGAAATTGCGGTGATGGGAGCGAAGGGTGCCGCCGAAATTATTTTTAAAGGAGAAATTTCTGCGGCAAAAGATAAAGACGCGAAATGGAAAGAGAAGGAAGCAGAATATCAA
>CAZRNW010000408.1:3554-4044 GCA_964601535.1 uncultured Flavobacteriaceae bacterium | reverse complement strand
TTATCGTGAATTGCGCAGGATGCGAATAAAAGAAAGGAGAGGAAAAATATCAGAAACTTTTTTACCAATTTAATTCAAAAGCAGGTTTTTCAGTAATAAGTTCAGGATAAGCGGTTCCGTTATACTGAAAGATTAAAATATGATTCCCCTTTGCTATATTGCCGGGTTCTTCTTTAAATACAGCAAAATCAAAGGAAAGCTTAATGATAATAAAACGGAATTTATGGTGATTTAATTTTCTTTCCGCAATAATAGCACTCTTCTCTTCCCTGCTCACTTCCTCAACGAACATAGTCTTTGGCTTTACTTTATGCTGTAAATAATAATCAACCGCTATTAATTGCTTAAGAATTTCATCATCCGTATAATTTCTTGACCCAAACTCATGAAGGATTTCATAAATATCGTTCAAAGTGTACTTGTGATATTCGCGTTTAGTCCCGAAATGCGTTCCTAAACCTTCCATAAAATCAAACACACTGTATTTTGC
>CAZRNW010000408.1:0-3544 GCA_964601535.1 uncultured Flavobacteriaceae bacterium | reverse complement strand
AATGTGTTTATAGCGCGGGGTTTGTTCCAGTAAATTTCGAGGGCATGTTCCAATTTTACGATTCGCAGAAGTTCTTCTTCTGATAAATAATTACTTCTGATAATCTGATAAGGTGCTGTTTTATCAAATTCGAAACCATATTTTTCGTATTTATCGCGTACAGGTGTTCCTTTCAGGAATTTTAAAAAGCCTAATTGTAATTCGGGTGCAAATAATTTAAAGACTTCCTCGAAACTGTATTTGATATCATTAAAATAATCCAAAGGCAAGCCCACAATTAAATCCAAATGCATTTCAATTTTATTGGAAAGCTGTTGAATTATACCTTTTGTTTTATCAAAGCTTTGCTTACGGCTCACTTCCAAATTGGCCTTTTGATTAACAGTTTGAATTCCAATCTCAAATCTGAATAAGCCCTTAGGCACCTTCTCGTTTATGAATTTAATAATTTCCGGATGCAGAATATCCGCCGTAATCTCAAACTGAAAAACATTTCCCGGTCTATGATTATCCAAAATAAAATTGAAAATCTCTAAGGTGAAATCCTTTTTAATATTGAAAGTGCGGTCCAGGAACTTCACTACTTTTCCGTGCTTCATTAAATACAACAAGGTTGTTTTAATGTTCTCCATTGGTAAATAACGCACCTTATTATCTAAACTCGCCAGACAAAACTCACATTTATAGGGACAACCCCTCGAAGTTTCGATATACAGAACCCTATTAGCTAAAGTTGAAGGATCATCATTCACATAAGGAAAAATATTAGCAAGGTCTTTTACATCAAAAGAAACGCTCTTTGGTGTATGAATAACTTTACCATTTTCTTTTTTTACCAGGTTTGAAACATTTTCAACTGAAGGGAATTGTTCTAAAAATTCTTTAAAAGGAATTTCACCTTCGCCGGTAATGATATAATCCACTTCCGGAATCGAAATTACATCGTCCCAATCATAACTAACTTCCGGTCCTCCCAATAAAATTTTGATTTTAGGATTAAGTAATTTGATTTTCTTAATAACCTCTAAAGTTTGGGTGATGTTCCAAATATAACAACTGAAGGCAATGACATCAAAATCTTTACAAAAATCTGCCACTTCATCTTTATCTTCTTTAATAGTAAATTCCTTCCACTCCAATCCTTTTTTATCACGGTTTAGTTCATATAAAATCCTGATAGCAAGATTAACATGGATGTATTTAGCGTTAAGTGTGGTAAGAAGAACCCGCATAAGGTTAAAGGTACTAAAATATTCACTATTTTAGACTAATATTAGAAAACACCAATGAAGAAAATTTTATTACTTATTTTATTCTGCAATCAATTATTTGGGGGCGGACCAACAACAACTGTTGAATTTATTAAAATAGATCAGTTCGGTTACAAACCCGGCGACGAAAAAGTGGCCGTGATTGCAAATCCAATTACAGGTTATAACAATTCTGTTGCCTTTAATCCCGGCACAACTTATCAGGTGCGTGAGTGGACTACAAATGCTGTTGTATTTACAAGCAGCATCACGCCCTGGAACGGCGGCGCAACACAAACTCAGTCTGGCGATAAAGTCTGGCATTTCACTTTTACAACTTATACCGTTCCGGGCTCATACTATATTTTTGATGTTTCAAATAACGTAGGCTCCTATCGTTTCGAAATAAATAATTGTGTTTATAATGATGTATTGAAAGCTTCCCTCCGCATGTTTTATTACAACCGTTGCGGCATGAGTAAAGCATTGCCTTTTGCTGATACAGGATTTGTTGATGGCATTTGCCATAAAGGCACTCAACAGGATTTAGATTGCCGTTTGTACAACAATACTACTATTTCCACTTCTAAAGATTTATCAGGAGGATGGCATGATGCCGGTGATTACAACAAATATGTGAACTTCGCTTATCCAGCCCTGATTGATTTATTATTGGCTTATGAAAAATATCCTTCGGTATGGACTGATAATTATAATATTCCTGAATCCGGAAATGGCATTCCTGATATTTTAGATGAAGTAAAATACGAATTGGACTGGCTGATTAAAATGCAGGGAACAGACAGTTCCTTGATTTCAGTAATCGGAGGAGGTTCTGCAAGTCCTAATTCGGCTGATGCAGCCTTCAGACGTTACGGTCCGCCCACAACTGCAGCGAGTTTAACCGGTGCTAATGTATTTGCATTGGGCGCTATTCAATTTGCTGCCATAGGACAAACCACTTATGCAGCCAATTTACAGGCGCGCGCTTTAAAAGCCTGGCATTGGGCAATGAATCACCCTAACTTTACATTTTATAACGCAGGTGTATTAGCAGCAGGCGAACAACAAACAAACGCTTACGAAACCGACATGCGTAAATTAACTGGTGCAGTTTATCTTTATGCTTTAACCGGAAACACAATTTACAGAACTTATTTTGATGCAAATTACACCAACGCTCAGTTATTAATGTGGAGTTACGCCTACCCTTTTCAGGGACCTGAGCAAGACGGTTTATTGTATTACACAAAAATTCCGGGGGCTACAGCAGCTGTTCGTACAGCTATTATTAATGCGTACAGTAATAGTATGCAAACTAATAATACAGATAATTTGCCGGCTTACACAAACAAAACAGATGCCTACCGCGCCTGGGTTAACAACGGGAATTACACCTGGAACAGCAATCAAACCAAATCGCGTCAGGGAAATATGTTCTTAGCGATGAATGATTATACCTTGAATGCACCTAACGCTACAAACTATCATAATGCTGCTTCGGGATTCGTTCATTACATGCACGGTGTAAATCCTAACACAAAAGTATATTTAAGTAATATGAAAAAATATGGTGCCGAAAATTCGGTGAATCAGTTTTATCATGCTTGGTTTTATAATGGCAGCGCTTTATGGGATGAAGTTGGCGTATCAACTTATGGTCCGGCACCGGGTTATATGCCGGGTGGACCCAATCCTTCTTATGGAAAAGATGTTTGCTGTACAACTACCTGTAGTACACAACCCGGATGTGCTATGAATGTTACACCGCCAATGGGTCAGCCCATTCAGAAATCATATAAAGATTTTAATGACAGCTGGCCTGTGAACAGCTGGGAAATAACTGAGGCAGGAATTTACACCAATGCAGCCTATGTAAGAATGCTTTCGAAATTTTGCAGTACGGGTTGCATTGTTAGTACCGGTGTTTCAAACTTAAAACAAAATGCATCAACAAGTTTAAAATTGTATCCAAATCCTGCAAGCGGAACTTTGAATGTTGAATTAGAAACTTTTAATGGTGACACAAAAATACAGATCATTAATTCGCTTGGAGAAACTCTGGTAAAAGAATCTGTGAATAGCCAACACCCCAAGTTTAATATTCAGCATTTTCCTTCGGGAATTTATTTTGTGGAATTGAATAATGAGAAAGGAAAACAAGTTGCAAAGTTTATTAAGGAGTAAAAAAGCTTATTCTATAACTAACTTATCAGTCTGGATTACCTGTTTATTTTCTAATACCATGTAATGGTATAATCCTTTTGAAAGATTCTTAATTAGAATATTATTAT
>CAZRNW010000407.1:0-4051 GCA_964601535.1 uncultured Flavobacteriaceae bacterium | reverse complement strand
AAAAACGGGCACATAACCATATAATTAACATTTTGACTGTTGGAAATGTATTTCGTACTTAGTGAAGGCATTTTATTAATTAGTTTATGGAAGAAAATCCCTGGATAACAAGGAGCTCAGAAATGGTGTATGAATCGCCCTGGATTAGCGTTACAAAACACGATGTTTTGAACCCGGCAAACAAGCCGGCAACTTACAGTGTTGTGCATTTTAAAGGACTGGCAATTGGAGTCTTAGCACTTGATAGTGAACTAAATACATGGTTAGTTGGGCAGTGGCGGTATCCGGTAAATGAGTACAGTTGGGAAATTCCGGAAGGTGGCGGGGCTTTAGATGTTGAACCGGTTGAATCTGCTAAAAGAGAGTTAAAAGAAGAGACCGGAATTATAGCAAAAACCTACACCGAACTCATGCGGATGCATTTGAGCAATTCGGCTACAGATGAATTAGCGATTGTTTACATAGCCACCGGACTTTCGTTCGAAAATGCCGAGCCAGAAGAAAGTGAAGTTTTGCAATTGAAAAAAATTCCTTTCAACGAGGCCTATCAATGGGTAATGGATGGAAAGATAACCGACGGCATTACAGTTGCTTCCATCTTAAAAACCAAAATTTTGCTGGAAAAAGGATTGCTGAATTTGAAGTAACATAAAATTCATACCTTTATTATCCCTTTTATGAGAAAGCTGATAGAAAATTTTCCTAACCAATTACGCGAAGCTCTAGAAATAGCTAATGGTGCTCAACTTACACCTAAACACACGATTCAAAATATTGTTATTACCGGTTTGGGCGGCTCAGGAATTGGCGGAACAATTATTTCTGAATTGGTTTCAGAGGATTGTCCGGTACCCGTATTAATTAATAAAGATTATTTTTTACCTGCTTATGTAAATTCCGGCACGCTTGTAATTATTTCTTCTTACTCCGGTAATACAGAAGAAACTCTGGAAGCCATGCAAAGTGCTTTAAATAAAAAAGCTCAAATCATTTGTATTACCAGCGGCGGCAAGGTTGAAGAAATCGCCAATCAAAATAAATTAGACGTCATAAAAATTCCAGGCGGCAATCCGCCACGCTCTTGCATAGGGTATTCTTTAGTTCAGCTTATTAAAGTATTTGTACATTATGGTTTTGCAAAAGTTTCAGTTTTAACCGATGTGAAAAATGCAATTGAATTATTGGAAAAAGAAAACGCGCACATCATTTCTGAATCAAACCGTCTTGCTAAATTATTATTGAATAAAATCCCGGTGATTTATTCCTTAGGTTCCTGTGAAGGTGTTAGTGTAAGATTCCGACAACAAATAAACGAGAACAGCAAAATGCTTTGCTGGCACCATGTATTTCCTGAAATGAATCATAATGAACTGGTGGGTTGGACAACTAAAAATGAAAATATTGCTGTTGTAACTTTCCGCACTTCTTTTGATTACAAGCGCACGCAAAAAAGATTTGAAGTTTGCAAATCTGTTTTCGAAAAATATTCTTCGGGCGTTTATGATATTACTGCAAAAGGAAATTCTAAAACCGAACAATTCTTTTATCTGATCAATATTGGCGACTGGATTAGTTTGATATTAGCCGAATTAAAAGGCATCGACCCGGTTGAGGTGAATATCATCGACCACCTTAAGAAAGAACTTTCTAAATTTTAATGTCCCAAAACAAAGCGGTAATATTTGAAGACCTTGCTTTAATGGATTACAAACTTTGCTGGGATTACCAGGAAAATTTGTTTAATAAAACCATTGAGGAAAAACTTAATAACCGCGATAATAATACCGATCTCCCAACCACCAATTATTTATTGTTTGTTGAACACCCGCATGTGTATACACTCGGAAAAAGCGGCGACGAAAAAAATTTACTGGTAAATGAAAAAACACTTGAAGAAAAAGATGCTGCCTATTACAAAATTAATCGCGGCGGTGATATAACGTACCACGGACCTGGGCAATTAGTCGCCTACCCTATTCTTGATTTAGATAATTTTTTTACCGACATCCATAAATACCTGAGATTACTTGAAGAGACAATCATTCTTACGATCGCCGAATATGGACTTAAAGGTGAAAGAAGTGAAGGTGAAACCGGCGTTTGGATTGATATTAATAATCCTGCTAAAGCCCGCAAAATTTGTGCCTTTGGTGTACGCTGCAGTCGCTGGGTAACCATGCACGGCTGGGGATTTAACGTAAATGCCAATCTGGATTATTTCAATAATATTATTCCCTGCGGTATTGAAAACAAATCGGTTACAAGTTTAAACAAAGAACTTGGCGTTAAGGAAGTGAACTTGGAAGAGGTGAAAGAAAAGCTTAAGAAAAACTTCAGCACTTTATTCGGATGCAATATTATTGAGGTTTCCGGCGTTAATAGATAAGTATGTTGAAGAAAATTTTCAAATATTTTTTTTATTTTACCCTCTCAGTAATTATTCTGATTAATCTCATCATACTTTTTTCGGGAAGATTTTATCTGTATAAGGGAATTTGGAATACCTATATGCAAGGCCGCGGCGGGCCAAGCGCGACCGAATACCAAATTTTTGAAAACAGAAAAGTAGAAGCTCAAAATGGTGCAGAACTTATCCGGTCTAAATTATACAACACTGCAAAAATTCCTGCAGATGCCGATAGTTTGTTTAATAAATTTGATGCGCATGCTTTTGTTGTCATCAGAAACGATAGCTTATTACACGAACAATATTGGGATGGCTTCAGCGATACATCCCATACCAATTCTTTCAGTGTTGCAAAAACTTATTGTGGTATTTTGTTGGGTTGTGCTTTAAAAGACGGTTATGTAAAAAGTTTAGATCAACCCGTAGGTGATTTTATTCCTGAATTTAAAAAGGGAAATAAAGTAAAAGTTACTTTACGTCACCTAACAACCATGACCTCAGGAATTGGTTTTGATGAAAGCTATGTAAATCCTTTCGCTTATCCGGCTGAAGGTTATTATGGCAGCGATGTATTAAAAGCGTGCAACCGTTATGAAATGGAAGAAACACCCGGACAAACTTTCCGTTACCTCAGCGGAAATTCTGCTTTATTGGGGATTTGCATTGCCAAGGCAACCGGAAAAACTTTATCACAATACCTAAGTGATCGCTTATGGAAAGATTTGGAATGCAAACAAGCTGCCTGGTGGAGTTTGGATAAAAAAGACGGACAAGAAAAAGGATTTTGCTGCTTGAATTCAAATGCCACAGATTTTGCACGCATAGGAATGTTGTATTTGAATTACGGTAAATGGAAGGGAAAACAAATTGTTGATTCGGATTATGTGGCGAACAGTATTATTCCGTCTAATTGCAAAGAAGATGATGGCACGCCTAATAAAAGCTATGGTTACAATTGGTGGTTAACCGAACACGCAGGCTTAAAAATATTTTATGCCCGTGGTATTTTAGGGCAATACGTAATTTGTGTTCCGGCAAAAAATTTAGTAATTGTAAAATTAGGAAGAGCCCGCCGCCCAAAAACAACCGGCAATCATTGTCCGCAAGATGTAGCTACTTGTATTGATGCGGTTGCAAAAATGTACTAACTTAAACCATCACCACAAATCTTAACGGTAAGACCGTCCATTGCAGGAGATAATTTTAACTGACAGGATAAACGTGATGTATTGGTAATATTAGGAAGTGTATCGAGCATGGCGTATTCATCATTGCTGATTTCATTGAGATTTTCATAACCTTTCACAATCTCCACATGGCAAGTTGCACATAAAGCCATTCCACCGCAAGTTGCTAAAATATCGTATTCGTTTCCCTTTAAGAATTCCATTAAACTCAAACCCATGTCGGTTGGAGCCTGTAACGCTGTTAAAGAATTATCCGGATTCTGAACATGAATGGTTATATCGCTCATAAAAATTATTATAAAAAAAGCCCCCGTAGGACTTTCATTTAAATTTATTCCGAAAATAATTTTAAATTTTCTTTACAATATTCTTAGTTGTAAAGTCCAACAGGGGCTTTAAATTTTATTATTCAAATTTAGCGCGGTGATCTTCGATACCCGCTTTTTTGCAAAGTGCA
>CAZRNW010000406.1:0-4051 GCA_964601535.1 uncultured Flavobacteriaceae bacterium | reverse complement strand
ATTTATAGGTTTAAATATTTTTCAATCCTGGCTATTGCATAAAGGAATTTTAGATACAACAAACATGTCGAGAGCATATTATTTTTCTACTTTCTTACAAACGAGTCAGCCAACACACGAACAAAGCAAATTATTATTAAAAGGAAAATCGAACCGGGAGATTGAAGTTTTTACTGAAGACGATGCTTTAACACATAGCCTGAATTTTTTTAGGATTTCAAATAATGAAGATGGAAAAGCGCCCTTAAAAGAATTATGCGATACCCTTTCGCATAGCGGAAAATACAGTTTGCCTTTAAGTCCTGAAACAGTAATGGGCTCTTGCATTATTGAAGGGATTTCAAATGTCACACGAAAATCTTATACCTGGATTAAAGCCAGCGTTTGGGTTTATTCATCTTATCCGGCAGATAGTTTAGATGCATTTTTCCAAATAAATATGATTCATAATACCTGGGAATTTAAACCGGTGAAATATAAATTAACAGCTTCTAACTTTAAACCTAATACATGGAACAAGCTGGAGTATTATTACATGACACCCGATGATTTGAGAAGCACCAAAGATGAAATAAGAATTTGCTTTTACAACAACTCAAATAAAATTATTTTTGTTGATGATTTATTGCTTGAATCTTACGAGCCCAACATTGATAAATCGGTATTTTAGAGGTCCTTTAAAATTCAGTGAGTAAATTCAGCATTTCTTTATTTTCACTTATCCAGAGAATTAAGCTATTGTTACGGGGAGGCAGACCTAATTTCTGACAAATTTTTGAGCGGTAGTTTTCGATTGTTTTTTCGGATAAAAATAAAAGTTCTGCAATTTCTTTAGATGACTTATTTTGGTTAACCAATTTTAAAGTTTTCAATTCAGCCTGACTCAAAGTAGCAAGCATATCAGACACAGCGTGCTCCTTTTTATTCATGGATAATTCGTTGTATTCGGCTTGCAAAGTAGAACCGATGTATTTTTCGTTATCGAGAACTTTGTTGATGCATTCAATAATTTCATTAACTGCAAAGTCCTTCACAATATATCCGCTTACCCCAATATTCATGGCTTTACGCACCATTTCTTTCTCCTTATACATAGTCAGCATCACAATTTTAGCTTTCGGAAATTCAGTAATGATTTTTTTAGAAACTTCCATTCCATTTAAGCCTGGCATATTAATATCTAAAATCGAAATATCCGGCCTGTGCTCAAGAATAGAAAGGTAAGCACCTGTTCCGCTGTCACATTCAATAATGGTACAGCCAAAATATTCCTTTTGCAATAAATCATATAGACCTTTTCTGAAAATAGGATGATCGTCTGCAATTAAAAGTTTCATATTTCTGTTTTTTTGAATTTTACAATTAATTTAAATCCTTTCGGTTGATTTTGTTCAATACTTAAAGTTCCTCCAATTATTTTTACACGTTCTTTTATTGACAGAAGCCCCATTCCGTTTACGGTTCTCGCCTGCTGCATCCAATTGCCATTATCTACATAAGTCATCACAAAATCATCATTCGCCAGTTCAATCATTATTTTCAAAGCCTTTGCGCCGGAATGTTTAAGTGTATTGCTTACGCATTCCTGAAGCACTCTGAATAAATGTGTTTTCACAGCCACATGCAACTCTTCCGTTCTTTCATTTATATCAAAACTAACTTCAATGTTTTTATTTTTTTGTATGTTTTCGGCGAGCATTGCAATTGAAGGGGTTAAACCTATTTTTTCAATATATGAAGGGTATAATGCACGCGAGATCTGTCTTGTTTGATCTATAATACGTTCAATTTCCATTTCCATTTTTTTATCACCCTCTTTTTTAGCTTCAGATTTAAATAAACCGCTTTTTAATATAGATAACGACTGTCCGATATCATCATGCAGATCACGTGCAATACGGCTTCGCTCCTCCTCGGCTTGAATGATTAATTGTTTACTGAAATAGGTTTGTTTTTCACGCATTTTCCTGTTATAGATAATAAAAGCTACAACCCCGATTGCAATCACCAGAATCAAGCCAGCGAAAAAAATCAGCCACTTCAAAAAACGTTCTTTCTGATTACTTTTTTCCAGCTTTAATGTTTTGCTTTTTTCTCTTTCGAGTTCAATTTCTTTCTTCTGAATATTATATTTTACCTGCAATTCTTCAACCGCCTTTGCGTTGAACCCGTTCCTTAAACTATCCTTTATGCGCGTATATGCCGAATAATTTTCAAGCGCATCCTTATGCTTATTCTGTTTTAGCCGTAATTGATACATTACTAAATAAAATTCTTCGAGGTTTTCAGGGTTCTTTGTTTCAAGAATATCATGACTGTGCTGTTTGAGGAGAATATCCGCCTCTGCCACCTTTCCGAATTCCATTAAAATATTGCATTTATTTAAAACAGAACGGAAATATTCCCTTTTGAAATTATATTTTTTGAACACCTGCATGGCGGTATCTACGTAAGCGATACCCAAAGCATATTCTTCCCTTCTCAAATAAGCAGAACTCAAATTAAGATAAGCGCTCGCTAACTCAAGAGGCAGCTTATTTGAATTCGCATAGCTAATCACTTCGTTAAAACTAGTGTTCGCTTCAGTGAATTGTTTTTGCGCAACAAATACCAGGCACCGGTTCATTTTAATATGACTGAGCAGGCGTTGATTATTAATTCTAATAGCAATTCCTATTCCCCTGTTAAAATCACTGAGTGCTTTTTCCAGTTCACCTAAATAATACTTCAGAATACCAAGGTTATTCAAAAAAGTAGCCTGAAAATATTCGTTTTTTTTCAATTCAGCTTTCGTTAATCCCTGAATGTAAAATTCAGCCGCCTTTTTAAATTCACCTTTCTCTTCATTAATAATTCCAAGAAAATTATAGATTTCAAACTCATTTTCAGTGTCGCCGGATTTAATACACTCTGCCAGTAAATCATTTAATTCGGAAGCTATATTTTGAGCAAAACCATAAGCATCGTCAACATATAATAATCTTATTTTTGCCAGTCTTACAATGCTCTCCAAATTATTTTCACGGGCCAAACGCAATGCCTGATTAAAATAACCCGAAGCTTCATCAAGATTACGGTGGTAAAAAAAATAATTCCCGTAATAAATGTTTAATTCAGACAATGCCTTTCCTTCTAGTTGATTCGCTCTTGCAAATGCAAGTGTTTTTGTGCCTTCATTAAACAAGCGAACGGAGTCGAAATAAGTAGCTTCCTTAACTTTTAACAATAATATTTTAAGACTATCAGCTGAGCTGCCAAAAAAAGAAGCAGGAAGGAAAAAAATCAGAAATATCAGAATATACTTAAGCCGCATACTGCAGTCTAAATATAATACAAAATATGTGCATTCTCAGGGGGGCAGCCCCCTAATTCGACAAGCTTTAAACTTTCACAGTTTAACATACTCTGATACACTTCAGTTTCACCCATTCCAACTATACTGTTCACTTTAGGATAATGCAGTTCTGCTAATTCAAAGACCAGCCCTCTATATAATAAAATTTCATCATTCTAAATTAGCACAAACAAATAAAGTATGCCCTCACTTATTAAATACTTTAAAACTCTACTTCCGGTTCTCGCATTATCATTTTCAGCCGCGTCATCCAACCCGGGCTGGAATAATGTATTCAATCATCCGACCTCCTTTTGTGAAAATACCGGTCAGTTCAAAAGTCCTGACGGGCAAACAATTTTGTACGCTTATGATGATGGATGTTACCGTGCTTATTTTACTGCAACTGGTTTAGTTTATAATTTCACTATTGTAAGCGACCGTGACACGGCTGCCGATAGTAATTATCCTGAAAAAGAAATAGAAAACAAAAACCGTCCGATTTACCGTGATCATATTATTCTTACCTGGGAAAATGCCAATTCGAATTTCAGTATTGTTCCAACAGAACAGACAAGCGATTATTATAGCTACACCTTTATGGATAATGGTGTGGAAAAGAATATTAATTACATCAGGGGTTTCAAAAAAATAACATATAAATCAATATATCCAGGCATTGATGTTGAATACACCATTCACCCCAATGGCGGAATT
>CAZRNW010000405.1:0-4056 GCA_964601535.1 uncultured Flavobacteriaceae bacterium | reverse complement strand
ATTCGGCACGAACAGGAGAAATGGATACCATGATATCTTTCGGATTTACAGGAACTGTACTTTCTTTTGTTGCTTATCTGAAGGAACAAAGGATTAAATATTTAATCGCCTACTTTGCTTTTGTTCTCTTCTCATTCTATACCAAGAGCATTGTTGGTTTATTTTTTATGCCTGCCCACCTGCTGATTATTGCATTTGCAAAAAAAGAACTTTTAAAAGATCTGAAACTCTGGCTGGGATTGGTGCTTAGCTTCGGATTGATTGCTGTTTATTTTATGGCGAGAAGCAAGTATGAGCCGGGGTATTTTTCGCATTTCAGTTCTTACCTCGGAAAGTTTAAGAGTCATTTTAACGACTCGCATGATAAGCCCTGGGATTTCTATTTTAATAATTTGTTTTACGAACGTTTCTCAGCTTTTATTTTATTATTAATTCCCTCAGCAATTTTAATGTGGTTTGAAAAATCAAACGAATTAAAGCAATTGTTAAGTGTAGTTTCAGTTTCGGCTTTAATGTTTTTTGTCATCATTTGTATCTCACCAACTAAATGTTACTGGTATGATGTTCCATTATTTCCAATGCTTGCTGTTTTTACAGGCTATTTTATCTGGAAAGTAATTGGTTTTGTGAGTATACAAATTGAAAGTAAAATGGCTGTGTGTACACTTTTAGCCGCCATATTATTCCCGGCTATTTATTATGCTGTTAAGCGATCGTATAATAATCAGATTCCGCAGGGTGAAAGAAGAATTGAAATCCTGCATGAATTTTTTATGAATAAAGGACAAGAATTTAAGAGTGAAAAATTGAAAGTTGTAAGCGAAAATTATCTTTCGCCAATGTTGTTCTATAAATATAAACTGAAAGAAAACAATAGTGATCTGATAATTTGCAATGTAAATGAATTACAAAGCGGCGATTTGGTAATTGCCGGAAATGATTCCATAAAGGAAAGCATTGAAAAGAATCTGGGTGCAGAAATTTCACAAACCTATAAACAAGCAACAGTATATAAAATAAAATGATAACAATTAAAAATTTACACGCCTCTATTGGCGATAAGGAAATCCTGAAGGGAATTAACCTTGAAGTGAAAGCGGGTGAAGTACACGCCATAATGGGTCCGAATGGTTCAGGTAAATCAACTTTATCCGGAGTTTTAGCTGGGAAAGAAGATTATGAAGTAACCGAAGGTGAAGTTATTTTCAATGGCAAAAACTTTTTGGAGTTGTCGCCTGAAGACAGAGCGCGTGAAGGATTATTTCTGGCTTTTCAGTATCCTGTAGAAATTCCGGGGGTGAGCAATATTAATTTCCTGAAAACGGCTTTAAATGAAATCAGAGCTTATAATGGAAAAGAAGAAATTTCTGCGAAAGACTTTTTAGCACTGATAAAAGAAAAGCAAAAAATAGTTGAACTCGATGGAAAACTTTCGGGACGTAATGTTAATGAAGGGTTCAGCGGAGGTGAGAAAAAAAGAAATGAGATTTTTCAAATGGCAGTATTAGAACCTAAACTAGCCATTCTTGATGAAACGGACAGTGGTTTGGATATTGATGCTTTGCGGATTGTTGCAAATGGAGTTAACAAATTAAAATCGAAGGATAATGCTACAATCGTGATAACCCACTACCAGCGCTTATTAGATTATATCATTCCTGATTTCGTTCATATTCTATATAATGGAAAAATTGTAAAATCGGGCGGTAAAGAATTAGCGCTTGAATTGGAAGCAAAGGGCTATGATGAAATAAAGAAACAATTTGAAACGGCTTAAATATGATTGAGGTTAAATCAAATATCACCCAGAATTTAATTGATGCATTAACAGCTTCAGGAAACAAGATTGCTTTCATGCCTGATGCCGCGGTGGTGGAAGCCATCCGTTGCGTGGAGGAAAATGGAATTCCGAATAACAAACACGAAGATTATAAATACTGTAACCTGGAGGCTGTGTTCAGAAAGGATTTTAAGACTGTAACGAATAAATTTAATGCTGTCAGTAAAATTGATGCATATAAATTTAAGTCGGCCTATAATGTTGTTGTTATTAATGGAGTGTACAACGAGGATCTATCAGATAATATTTCTGAAATTAAATTAAGCAGACTTCATGATCCGGCTGAAGTAAAAAACCATATTACAAAACATGCGGATGTTAAAACGGATGCAATGATAGCTTTAAATACTGCATTTTGTTCAGGTGGATTATTTATTAGTATTAAAGGAATTGTAGCAAAACCAATCCACATCGTAAATATTGTTTCTTCGAAAGAAAATTCAGTGATCAATCCACGCCAGTTAATTGTACTCGAAAAAAGCGCTGAAGCTACCTTAATCGAAAGTTTTGTGTCAGAAAATAATACAGCGAAGGTTTTTCAAAATCATTTATCTGAAGTAGTACTTAACGAAAACGCAAAATTAAAATCATACCGGATTCAAAACGAAGACGAAAATTCATTTCAGGTAAATACAGTGCAGGTTAATGTGAACCGCTATGCGAATTACACAACCAACACCTTTACATTTAACGGTGCACTAGTCCGTAATAATTTAAATGTTGTTCTGGCTAGTGATTTATGCGAATCGCATTTGAATGGTTTGTTTATTAGTTCGGGAAACAAATTAATTGATAATCATACTTTGGTCGACCACCAAATGCCAAACTGTGAGAGTAATGAACTGTATAAAGGCATTGCAAAAGATAAATCAACCGGCGTATTTAACGGCAAGATTTATGTAAGGAAAGATGCTCAGAAAACAAACGCCTACCAAAGCAGTAAAAATATTTTGTTGAGTGAAGATGCAACTATTAATACAAAACCGCAGTTAGAAATTTACGCGGATGATGTGAAGTGTTCGCATGGTACTTCAACCGGAAAAGTTGATGAAGCAGCTTTATTTTATTTAAAATCACGGGGCATTGGTGATGAAAAAGCAAGAAAATTGTTATTACAGGCTTTTGCTCAGGAAGTGATTGATAAAATTGAAATAGAAGAATTAAAGGAAAGAATTGTAAACTTATTTGAGAAAACTTTATAGGTGATTGATGTAAATAAAATACGGACCGATTTTCCTATCCTTTCCAAAACTATAAACGGAAAGCCGCTCATCTATTTGGATAATGGAGCGACCACTCAAAAACCAAAAGCTGTTATTGATGCATTGGTCAAATATTACTCAGAGCAAAACGCAAATATTCACCGTGGTGTTCATACTTTAAGCAGAGAGGCAACTATTTTATTTGAAGAATCGAGAAAAACAACAGCACAATTCATTAATGCTGCCGAAGATGAAATTGTTTTCACGGCGGGTACCACTGATGGAATAAATGTTGTGGCTAACGGACTGAATTTACCGGAAGGAAGTGAAATAATTGTAACAGAGATGGAACACCATTCCAATATATTGCCTTGGCAATTATGGTGTGATAAACATAAGGGTAAACTTAAATTCATTCCTATTAATAACGATGGAAAACTACAGTTAAAGAAACTTGAAGAATTAATTACACCACACACAAAATTAATCGCAGTGGCACATGTTTCAAATACCTTAGGTGTAATGAATGATATAGAGGCGATTATTAAAATAGCAAAATTTCATCAAATCCCGGTATTAGTCGATGGCGCACAATCGGTACCACATATGAAAGTTGACATGAAACAAATAGGCGCAGATTTTTTTGTTTTTAGCGGACATAAAATGTATGCGCCCACCGGTGTAGGTGTTTTGTGGATGAATAAAAATTGGTTAAACAAATTGCAGTTATCTAAAGTAGGTGGTGGGACTATTAAAACAGTTAGTTTCGAGAAAACGGAATATGTTGATGGACCTATGCGATACGAAGGGGGAACTCCAAATATTGAAGGGGTGATTGGATTCGCAGAAGCAATTAAATATATCAATTCAATTGGTATGGATAAAATCGCAAAACACGAACACACTTTATTAAAGTACGCTACTGAAAAATTGAACGAATTACCTGAAGTTGAAATTTACGCGAATCATTTAGATAAAGCAGCGGTTATTTCTTTTAATGTAAAAGGCGCACAT
>CAZRNW010000404.1:0-4064 GCA_964601535.1 uncultured Flavobacteriaceae bacterium | reverse complement strand
ACAGCACTTGGGAATCTGCTTACAATTGGATGGAATCGGGAGCTGGAAGTAGTTTAAGTTGTACCAATTGCCCTAACCCTGTTGCGTCACCAACTATAACAACAAAGTATTTTTTAACCAAACAACAATGCAGTGCAACAACCGTTGATAGTGTTTTGGTCATTGTTATTACACCTACAACACAAGCCAAGGCAGGAGCAGACAAAAATATTTGTCCAAATGATGTGGTACAACTCGGAACAAACGATAGCACTAACTTTGTCAATTACACCTGGCAGTTTATTGGCAGTGCAAGTTTAAGCTGTACAAATTGCGCAATGCCAATGGTGAACGTTCAACAAACCACAGATTTTATCGTACAGAGAACTGAATGCAGTAACATTACATGGGATACTGTAAAAGTAATTGTTGATTATTGTGATATTCTTATCCCAACAGTTTTTACCCCAAATGATGATGAAATAAATGATGTGTGGAAATTCAATTTACCAACCGGGGCTAAACTAAATGAATTAAATATCTACAACCGCTGGGGGATGTTGGTTTATTCTGTAAACTCGGAACAACTTTCTTTGAAAAATGAACAATCAACATTAGTTTTGCAATGGGATGGATATACAATAGCAGGTATTGCTTGTCATGAAGGTGTCTATTTTTATACTTTGAGTTATACTGATAAGAAAAACGAAACTAAAAATTTAAAGGGCTTCGTTAGTTTGTTTAAATAAAAAATGCAACAAAACGTGATTAAAATAAACGGACAAGAAATAAAACCCGGAGAAAACAAAACAGTTATCCTTAACTCCTACGAACTTCATACTAAATCGTCTATAAAAATTCCGGTACATGTTATCCGGTCTAAAAAACCGGGACCAACAATTTTATTCAGTGCAGGTTTGCATGGAGAAGAAACCAACGGAATAGAAATCATCCGTAAGTTAGTTGGGAGAGATGAGGTAAAAAAAATAAAGTGCGGAACTATTATTGCTATTCCCGTTATTAATATTGTTTCGTTTTTGTATTCGACAAGAGATTTACCTGATGGACGCGATTTAAACCGTTGTTTCCCGGGAACAAAGAACGGTTCACTCGGCAGCAGGATTGCTTATGATTTAATGAAACACATTATTCCTTTAATTGATTTCGGAATTGATTTTCATACCGGCGGTGCAAAAATCAATAACTATCCGCAAATCCGATGTGTATTCGATTTCCCTGAAAATTTAGCAATAGCAAAAAAATTCTCTGCCCCATTAATTATCGATAGCAATTACCGTGACGGAACTTTACGTAAAGAAGCAGCCAAGAAAAATAAACCGATTTTAGTTTTTGAAGGCGGTGAAAGCATGCGTTTCGATTATTTGTCCATCAACGAAGGCTTAAGTGGTTGTCTGCGTTTGATGAAAGCCTATAAAATGCTGGATTTGGAAATACCAAACAACCCAAGCGTAAAATTAAAGGATGATACATGGATACGTGCTGCAGCAAGCGGATTGTTTCACATGAATGCAAATAACGGAACTTATGTACGTAAAGGAGATTTGTTAGGTGTGATTTGTAATCCCTTTGGTGATGTTGAACATAAAGTTTTAGCAACTGCGGATGGTTATATTGTTGGAATAAATAATCAGCCCGTTGTAAACGAAGGCGATGCTTTAATTCATTTGGGTTTGGAAGATTAAACGATGGAAGTTGACGTAATTATTATCGGTGGTGGCCCTGCAGGCAGCGCAATGGGTTCTTATCTTGCAAAAGCAGGTGTAAGCTGTATCGTTTTCGAAAAGGAAAAATTTCCGCGTCCACATGTTGGCGAATCTTTGGTGCCTGCCAGTAACCGTGTTTTTATTGAACTTGGTTTTTTACCTAAAATGGAGAAAGCTAAATTCCCGCACAAATTCGGCGCGGCCTGGACCACGCACATGGGTAATGTTTACAATCACGATTGGGAAGAATTAAATGGCAGCGATGTAGATATAAGATTCAGCGAACGTAAGCAGGAAGACGCAGGACAAACTCACACTTATCATGTCGACCGTGGTTTATTTGATAAATTGTTATTGGAACACGCAGAAGAATTAGGGGCAAAAATTTATCAGGAGGCGGATGTATTTAATGCCGAATTTATTTCAAAAGATAAAGTTGAGGTGAACGTTAGGTTGCAAAACAAAGAAGAGAAAAAATTTCACTGCAAGATATTAGTGGATGCAAGCGGACGCTTTACTTTTATGGGAAATAAATTAAAAATAAAAGTGAAAGACCCAGTTTTTAACCAATGTGCTTTTCATACCTGGTTTTCAGATTTTAATCGTGAGACATTTAAAGACCCGCAATATATTTACATCCACTTTATTCCTGTTTCAAACACATGGGTATGGCAAATTCCGATTAATGAAGAAATAACCAGTTTTGGAGTGGTAACACAAAAAGCAAACTTTCCCAATACGCCTGAAGCACGCGAGCAATTTTTCTGGGATTGTGTTGCAAAACGACCGGAGTTAGAAAAGGAATTAAAAAAAGCAAAACGTGTCCGTCCATTTACAGTGGAAGCAGATTACAGTTATGCCATGAAAGAATTAGTGAAAGATAATCTTGTGTTGATTGGCGATGCTGCACGTTTTGTTGATCCTATTTTTTCGAGCGGCGTTAGTGTAGCATTAAATAGCGCGCGTTTCGCTTCTTACGATATCATTGAGGCCCTTAAGAAAAAAGATTATTCGGCAGCTTCTTTCGGAAAATATAATTCTATTATTAAAGCCGGCGTTAATAACTGGTACAACTTTATAAAAATGTATTACCGCTTAAATGTGTTGTTTACTTATTTTATCTCCCAGCCTAAATACCGTCTTGATGTCATAAAATTTTTGCAAGGCGATGTTTATGACGATAGTAATCCGGCTCTTCTGCTTGAAATGGAAAAAATAATTAAACAGGTTGAAGATAATCCCAAACATCCGCTTCACGGCCTTCTCGGAACGCTCACATCAAAATCGTTTAACGTTTTTGCGAAAGAGTAACCCAATGTGACAATTGAGATAATTCGACAATTCGCTAATGAAAAAATGTCAATCAAACCTTTGTCGAATTGTCAAATTGCCGAATTGTCACATTATTTCTTTTCCTGACAAAGTTCAACTAAAACGCCGTTTGTGCTTTTCGGATGTAAGAAGCAAATGAGTTTATTATCGGCGCCTTCTTTTGGTTGCTGGTGAATTAATTCGAAGCCTTCTTTTTTTAAGCGTTCCATTTCAGCAACAATGTCATCAACTGAATAAGCGATGTGATGAATGCCTTCGCCTTTTTTATCAATAAATTTAGCGATAGAACTTTCAGGATTGGTGGCCGCGACTAATTCTATTTTTGTTTCGCCCAGCATAAAAAAACTGGTGTTCACGCCTTCGCTTTCCACTTTCTCAATTTTATAATGTTCTTTCCCGAAGAGTTTTTTAAACAGTTCGTTCGAGCCTTCCAGGTTCTTAACGGCAATACCTATATGTTCTATTTTTTTTAGCATAAAATGGCTTCCAATAGTACAAAAATAGCTCATTTTCAGTAATTTGCAATATCCTTTTAATTTAGTAACTTTATACCCTAATATTTAAAGCAATGACTAGTTTGTTTACACTGATTTTGGGAATGGGTCCTTCGGAAATTATTATCGTATTAATAATTATCCTTTTATTATTTGGCGGTAAAAAAATACCTGAATTAATGAAAGGTTTAGGACGTGGCGTAAAAGAATTTAAAGACGCTCAAAAAGGAGTTGATTCAACAGAATCAGACAAAAAATAAAATTTAATTTATCTTTAAAGCGTCATTCTGAAAAAGAGTGACGCTTTGTTATTTAAAAATGTACACTTTCAGTACCATAAAAAATTTGCAGTCCGATTTAGGATCGGGAAAAACAGATTGCGTTTCGATTGTCAACCAAGCTTTAAAAACTATTTCAGAAAAAAAACAGCTTAATGTATTTCTTGAAGTATTCGAAAAGTCGGCTTTAGAACAAGCCAAGAAGGTGGATGAAAAAATCAAAAGCAAAACTGCGGGAAAATTAGCCGGTGTAATTG
>CAZRNW010000403.1:2594-4071 GCA_964601535.1 uncultured Flavobacteriaceae bacterium | reverse complement strand
TACGGAACTTGTCCTGCCGCCATTGTTGACGGCGTAGTTCGTACCGGTAAGATTTGGATCCGTTATCTAGGCCGACCGAATGTTGTAGGTAAAACAACTATTATTAAATTAATTAATTATAAAGTTAATGGCACCATTACTTATTCATGCGATAGTATTGTTGTTACTACAGTTTCCAATTCTACTGCAACAAAAAGCTGGAATGTTCAGATTATTAATGGAGTTTGTACAGGTTCCGGATGGTCGGTAAAGTATAGTTCTAATAAAGATATTACACTTAGCACCAACAGTACTCAGGCATTAAATGATGATGTGGTAACTGTTACCGGTTCTGCCAATGGCACAAATCGTGACGGAAGAAATTTTACTGTAGCGATTACGGGAATTACCAAACCTGCAAATTGCAAACACATTACTGCGGGTAAAGTAGATGTAACACCAAAAGACTTCAGTACAAGAACCGTTGATTTTGGAAATGGTAATTGTGATGATGACGCAACATTTACAGTAAACGGACAAACAATCGCATTTAAACTGAAGTAAGAAGATGCCTGTTATTTCTTCCACAATAATGGTTGACGCTTTCAACATCTACGACAAGATGGAGAAGAATAATATTCTTCTTTCATTTAAGGGAGATATTACATCAGAATTGTTAACCTCCATTCTTACAATTATGGAGAACAAGATGGAGAATATGCAGGAAGAGCCAAAAATGAAGAAAAAAGTTTACAATGTTTTAGTGGAATGCCTTCAGAATCTTTACCACCATATGGATGATGTAGCAGATGCAGCAGGTGATATAAACCGCTCTGCAATTTTCATGATAGGAAAGGTTAACAATGCATACACCATAACAACAGGGAACTATATTTTAGGCGAGAACGTAAACGGTTTAAAAGGCCGTTTAGATGAGGTTAATGCCCTGAGTAAAGAAGAATTGAAGGAATACTATAAAAAGGTACTTAATAATGGCGAAATGTCGTTAAAAGGCGGGGGCGGCTTAGGCATGATAGATATAGCACGTAAAACCGGAGAAAAATTAGAGTATAATTTTTTGGAAATTGACAATAAAGTTTCTTTCTTTACACTTAATATTAAGATTAATCAAATACCTTTATAATAATTAATACAACAGATCAAGAACATAAATAAACAAACAACACTATGGAAAAATACTCAATTGACGGCACCCCAAAAACCCCAACAATCAGTTTTGATTTAGGAAGCGGTGTATTGGAAATTAAAGGACGTTCTATCCCTGAAAACTCTATAGAATTTTATAAGCCTTTAGTGGATGCTTTAGATAAGTATGCAGGTTCTCCTAAAACTGCAACTAACGTTAATATTCAGCTTGAATACTTTAACACAAGTTCATCTAAGTGTATCTTAGATGTATTCAAGAAATTAGAAAACATCAACAAAAACGGAAGCGCAGTTGTAATTAACTGGCATTACGAAGAAGATGATGAAGATA
>CAZRNW010000403.1:0-2584 GCA_964601535.1 uncultured Flavobacteriaceae bacterium | reverse complement strand
CGGGGTTTGTTATTAAACACACCCCTCAATCGGGCTTTTTTCTGTAAATTTGCCCTCTCATTAATAGTAAAAATATGCCGGTAAATGTTAAGGAACTATTAGGCGCTCAAGCCGATACTTTATTAAATCATACTTGTAAAACCATTTCAAAAGATCAAATCCACCTTCCGGGTTCTGATTTTGTTGACCGTATTTTTCAGCAAACAAACCGTAATCCACAGGTGTTACGTAGTCTGCAACAATTGTACGGAACAGGTCGTTTGGCAGGAACAGGTTACATGAGTATTTTACCCGTTGACCAAGGCATTGAACACAGCGCAGGTGCATCTTTCGCACCGAACCCAATGTATTTCGACAGTGAAAACATTGTGAAGTTGGCAATTGAAGGCGGTTGCAATGCAGTTGCATCAACTTATGGTGTGCTTGGATCAGTGGCACGTAAATACGCTCACAAAATACCTTTCATCGTAAAAATAAATCATAACGAATTTTTATCGTATCCGAATAAATTTGACCAAATTATGTTTGGTACAGTTGAAGACGCCTGGAACATGGGTGCAGTTGCAGTGGGTGCTACTATTTATTTTGGTTCACCTGAATCGGGAAGACAAATTGTTGAGGTAGCAAAAGCATTCGACCGCGCTCACGAATTGGGAATGGCAACTGTATTGTGGTGTTATACACGCAACAATGCATTTAAAAAAGACGGCGTTGATTATCATACTGCGGTGGATTTATCATCACAGGCAAATCATTTAGGCGTAACTATTCAGGCAGATATTATCAAACAAAAAATGTCGGATAAGAACGGTGGTTATACTGCTTTAAATTTTGGTAAAACACACGCGAAAGTTTATTCTGAATTAACTTCTGAAAATCCAATTGATTTATGCCGTTATCAGGTAGCGAATTGCTACATGGGACGCATGGGATTAATTAACAGCGGCGGCGAAAGTAAAGGCGCATCTGATTTAGCAGAAGCAGTAACAACAGCCGTTATTAATAAACGCGGTGGCGGACAAGGATTAATTTCTGGACGCAAAGCATTCCAGAAACCTTTGAAAGAAGGAATTTCATTACTGAATGCCATTCAGGATATTTATCTTGATAAGACAATTACTATTGCATAAGGAAGATACTGACTTCGTCAGTATGACTGTAGGGCAGCAACAAGAAACTAGAAACCAGAAACACGAAATTGAAATGGGTTGGTTTAAAAGATTAAAAGAAGGCATTACAACAAGTACCAAAGAGAAGAGGGAAACCCCGGAAGGCTTGTGGTATAAATGTCCTTCCTGTAAAAAAATTCATACGGCTCAGGACCATTCTGCAAATAAATATGTTTGTTTAGAGTGCGGTAATCACCAGCGTTTAGGGAGCAAAGAATATTTCGAAATTTTATTTGATAATAATGAGTTTACTGAATTGCACGAAAATTTAGTAAGCGGTGATCCTTTAGAATTTACCGATACAAAAAAATACACCGATCGTTTAACTGACTCTGTAAAAAAATCGGGATTAAATGACGCGCTAAGAAGTGCTTTTGGAAAAGTGCATGATCAGGAGTTGGTTGTATGTTGCATGGACTTCAGTTTTATTGGCGGAAGTATGGGAAGTGTAGTTGGGGAAAAAATTGCACGCTCCATTGATTTCTGCATTAAAATGAATACACCTTTACTGATTATTTCAAAATCGGGCGGGGCGCGTATGATGGAAGCTGCTTTCTCATTAATGCAGATGGCAAAAACATCAGCCAAGCTTTCGCAATTAGCGCAACATAAAATACCTTATATCTCTTTATTAACTGACCCAACTACCGGTGGTGTAACTGCCAGTTATGCGATGTTAGGCGATTTAAATATTGCAGAACCTGAATCTTTAATTGGTTTTGCGGGACCACGTGTTGTAAAAGAAACCATCGGTAAAGATTTGCCTAAAGGATTTCAAACAGCAGAGTTCGTTTTAGAGCACGGTTTCCTCGATAAAATTATCCCAAGAACTGAATTGAAAGATAAACTGGGAGCGATTTTGAAGATGTTGAAAAACTAAAATAAAAAAGCCCGAAAAACTTCCGGGCTTTTTTTATACGATGTATTTTATTACTCAATCACTATTTTCTTTATTGAAGTCTGATTCTCTTTCACAACTCTCACCAAATAAACGCCAGCTTTTAAAGAAGAACTGTCATAAACCAATTTTTCTTTTGTTGTTGTGTGGGCTAAATCAAAAGTACGTCCGAGCATATCCGTAATTGTAATTTTAGCATTTTCTGTATCGGCCATGCTTATTTCAAATTTATCCTGTGCCGGGTTAGGATAGATGCGGATTCCATTTAAAACAGTATTCTGTTGCAATGAAGTTGGAATAGGGTAAGGTTTTGTACTGAAATTATATTCAAAACGTTTTCCAAAATCAGGATTGAATGTTTTAATTACAACGCCTTGTGCATTTTTAAACTGAACATAACCATTTCCTTGTCCGGTACTAGCCCACCAGCTCAATCCATCTTCGCCTGTATCTTCAAAAACCATTCTGTAACAACCGTTCAGAACATAACTATCATTGTAAATAGTATTAGCAGCTG
>CAZRNW010000402.1:0-4095 GCA_964601535.1 uncultured Flavobacteriaceae bacterium | reverse complement strand
ACTTTGATAAGAAGGTGAAAGCGTAGAAACTGACCATCTAAACATTTAGAAAGCCCGGTTATATAGTCGGGCTTTTTTATTCACTTTATTTACGGTAGTTTAGATTATGCGAATTAACAAACTCATATTATTTCTTGGCTTGATAATTAGTTTCAAATGCGGTATTTCGCAGAACCGTTTGGCATATCTATCCTATACTTTTCCAACGGATTCGCTTAACGGATTTAACGAAATGCAAGTTTCCTATGGTGCATTAGGTGCCGGTTATTTTGGTTTGGAGTATAAAGTTTATATGTACCGTGCTAAGCGTAATTATATAAATAATAAATACGGTTACTTTCAAATGATTAATCAAAATAGAAAGGAAAGTCCAATTATTAATTCAGTAGCATGTTTGAATGAAGACTTCGAATCTTCTCCTGTTGGTCCGGTCACTTCAGTAAGCGGGTGGACTATTTCTGAAGGTTCAAATACCAGCTCATGCAGTATGGGCGGATGTTGTCCTGCGGTTGCAACAGGAACAAATTCATGGATAAGAACAACGCCATTAGTTACTTCCAATGCTTCTGTTACAATTCCTAATTCACCATTAGGCGGAACCAAAGTAATTCAGCTTGGCGATGACACAACTAATCAGGGAGAAATTGTCAGACTTGAACAAACTTTTTCTGTTACAGTTTCAAATTCTGTATTTAATTACGCAGTTTTTGCTTTAATGGATGGTACAGGTCACCTCTGTTGTGATCAGCCTTTTTTGAATATTAGTTTATTCGATTGTTCAAATACATTGATACCCGGAACAACTTTTAGTTTTGCAGCACAAGGCCCAAGTTGTGCCTCTGCACCTGTAAATTGGATAGTGAATACATCTGGTGTTAGTTATCATTCAGGTTGGCAGGTTTTCACTCATAATCTTTCGGCGTATATTGGGTCATGTGTGAAAGTTCAGGTAACAGTAGGTGATTGTGATGGATGGGCGCATCCGGGGTATTGTTTTTTTGATGCCGGATGTGGTTCTGGAGTTTCAACCGGGATGAATAGTATATTTAATGACGAGACAAGCATAAGTGTATTTCCGAATCCAAACAATGGTGTTTTTACGTTGGAGATTTTATCAAAGGAATTTAAAGTTGGGGATACTGGTTTAAGAATCGTAAATGTTTTGGGACAGGAAGTAAAAAAAGAAAAATTGCTTTCTAAAAAGCAACGATTAAGTATAGAAGAATTTTCCGAAGGGGTTTATTACTTGCAATTAACTCAGAATAATAAAATTCTGTCCGTTAAAAAGATAGTTAAACAATAACTTGTCTTTTTTTACTCCTCCAAAACAACCTTCCTTGTATACACTTTCCCATCACCCGAAAGCTTAAGAAAATAAATTCCTGAGGCGTGATTACCTATATCCATCTGAAAAGTATTATTTCCGCTGTTTAATTGTTTATCATTGAACATTAAAATTCTTCCGTAGATGTCAATCAATTCCACATTCATTTTCTGCTGTTCAGGCAAATAAAAACTGATGCTGAGTTTACCTGATGTAGGATTTGGATAAACCCTGAATGAATTTTCAATAAACGCATTTTCTTGAACACCGGTAAAAGAACAAACTCCCGGCATGTTTGCATCCAACCAATTGAGCCGTCCTGTAATCCATAATTTCAAACTGTCAACTTGATTTTTTAAAGTTGTATTTGTGATAGTGTATTTTGCAAAATGCCGCACAGCACTTTCGTTAATATAAATGCGCATGCTGTCCATGATTCGGAAAATATGCGTAGTGTCTAAGGTTGTTTGTCGCAACTGCAGCCAGCGGCATTTTAAATCACGGGCATAAACGCTGTCCTGTAAAAAGCGGCCCCACCAAAACGGAATGTGATAAGCGGAAGTAAGCGAGCAAACAGTTGTATAAGCCCATCCTGTGTCCTGATCGAAAGTGCAAATTTTTGGTCCGCCGAATGCCGAATTAAAATCCCAAATTGGCCCTGCAATTAATTTTCCGCCCTTGCTGTTTTTGTCTTTATACAAATAAGCACTTCTGCGGTAAGCATCAATACTTTTGCTCACTTCCTGCATAAAGAAAAAATCAATAAAGGAAGCGCGGTCGATGTATTTATTGTAACCAATTACAGGATCTTTAAAGTTCGGTCCCTGCAATGCAGTTTCAAAAGAATCGACGTACGCTTTTAAATAATTTTTCTGTTGGATTGTGATATCAGAGGATTTTGGATATTTATAAGAAAAGAAAACGCCCGTATCTTTGGGCGACTTCCATCCGCTGTCAGCTGCCCAAATATTTTTATCGACTGCAAAAATATAACCACCGGTTAAAGAATCACCTGCATTATCATCCAAATCGAGTTTTGAAATGTTCACGCGTTTTTTATCACGTTTTATTTTTTCCATCATCACATACAGACCGCGGTAATCCGGCGCCCATGTCCAATCATAAAATTGTACTTCACAATATCTGCTTCGGGGTGTCCAATAACCCATTTCTCGTCCAAGCTGATAAGTTAAGGTGTTGCGCATGAATGAGCGATCATCAAAAGGTCCGTATAAAATCCAATCGTGCTCTTTTGGCATTCCAAGTAAAACAACATCTGAATCGCCACCTGAATACATCCGTGTTTCGAATCCGTAACTTTTTTGCAAATACCAAAATGCCTGTGAAATGGAGCCGCGTTTTTCTATGCCTATCATTCCCAAATAACCATTTTTAGGATCGGGAATGTGATTCATAACATTGTAACCATTGTCAACTATTCCCATTGCAACACTAACTTTAGGTGTATCCGGAATTGGATCCCAGGGCGGCCACAGAAAGGGAAGTTTCATGGCAACTATTGGTAAACGGGTGGAGTCTAATAAAACAGCAGTTTGTCCAATTAATGAATCGGAAAAAATAAATAATAAAGAAATGTAGAGTATAAATTTTCTCATCAAAAAATTAGACTATCAAAATGTTAAAAGGTTTAATGACCTTTATCTAAGATAGTTTAATTTTTGGGAAATTAAAAGAAATATTAGCTGTGCCAAAAGGATGAAAAGAGGCAAGAATTACTACTGCTTTAGTTTAGAATGAAGTGTTCACTCATTTTTGTGACTGTTACAATCATTTGCTTATGTAGATTATAGAACTGTGGTTATTTTTACCCAAAATTATTTTTATGAGTTTAAAAAGTAAACTATTCTCCCTGTTAATTCTAATGCTAAGTTACGTTTCGGTTAATTCGCAAACAGTAGCTAAATCGTACAGTATAACTGCATTTGCAGACATGAATAATAACTGTATTTATGATGGCGGCGATATCTTAATGCCTAATACGCCTATTCAAATAACATCACTTCCATGTTATAATATGGGTGCGAGCGGTGTAACAAATTGTTTCGGTGTAATGGCATCAACAATGACGGTTGGGATCTCGTGTAATACTTATACCGTTCAAGAGTATGCTCTTAAAAATTTCTATCAGCCATGCGCAAGTTTAACAGGTACTTTTGGAACAATGTTCTACCTGCCATTAACTCCCTCTGTATTAAACGCAGCTTTATTTGAGAGCACCTTCGGATTAATAGTTAATAATATTTATGCGGATTTTTACCGTAATGGTGATATGGACACGCTTAGAACCTGTAATAAAATAAATGCACAATATATTATGCCCGCTATACGGAATCAAAAAGTTTGCTCATCGGTTTATAGCGGAACCGTTAGCTTTAAAATTGATGGCAGTGCTTATGATGCTTTTCCCGTTACAGGACCTACCGGAACTGTGGCAACATCCGTTTCAACAGCAACTATTAATTTTAATTCATCGAGCTATTTTCAGTTTGCTTACAATTTCCCTTCAACTCTTACATTATCTTCCGGTTTGCATACAATAAGTGCTGAACTTACCCCATTAAGCGGATATTCCCAGCCTTCAAAAATGGAATATTTTGTTTATGTAGATAGCTGCGGACAAGTTAGCGGAAATGCTTTCGTGGATTGCAATAGTAACTGCGTAAAAAATGTAGGGGAAGGCTATTCTCCATTTACAATTAGTAATATTGTTTTAAGCAGCGCAACTACAACAAGGGTAGCTTATCCCGATA
>CAZRNW010000401.1:0-4097 GCA_964601535.1 uncultured Flavobacteriaceae bacterium | reverse complement strand
GTTTCAAGGCTATCATTATTTTGACTAAAACAAAAAGCCGTAATGAACAATAGAAAAATGAAATAAATCTGTTTCATGATAACATAAATGTATCCAAATCTGCCATTTCTACAAAATCTCTTTTGGCACTATTTTCTTAGTCCACGCCTTAACACGTCTCATTTTGTCTGCTTGGTCATCGGGATTGAAGTTTAATGTTATTTCCCATGCATTCTCAGGTTTTAATTCTTCTTGCATTCCTTCCAAAACACCGGCGGTAATATTTTGAGAACGGATTACGGTAATACATTCTGTATTTAAATTCGCACTGCGCGGATCAAGATTAAAAGTACCTATTACAGTTGTTTTGCCGTCAATCACCATCGATTTGGCATGCAGACCAAAAACAGGTGTATAATTTAATTTTTCCTGCAATTCACCGGACATGATTTTGTAACGTTCCTTTGCATCAGGCTTGAATTCATAAATTTTTACTCCCGCTTCCAATAATTGTTTCCTGCAACTTTTATAACCACTAAAAGCTTCTAAATTATCGTTTGATGCTAAACTGTTGGTGAGTATCCTAACCTTCACTCCCCTTTTAACTGTTTCTCTGAATAAATTCAATCCTAAATCTGTTGTGATTAAATAAGGTGATTGAATATCGACTGATACTTTGGCATTCCTTACTAAACCAATTAAAGAATCTGTTGTGATACCTCCAACGCCTTTGCCTCTGTTTTTTCCGGGGTTATCACTTATGAAAGTTACACTGTCGGTCCAAACTAAATTGCCGGATTCCTGAATATTTTTAAAAGCCAGAGGTAACTTTTTAATGCGTTCACGAACCTGAGGCCAAAAATTAACCGGATTACAAGCGTACTGGTGCAATCTTTCAAAACGCGAAGCTGAACTGAAATCCGCATCCTTTTCTTTCACTAACTCAGCCACAGGTTTACAAATCGAATCGCTCCAGAAAATTTCAAAAGAAGATTGAATCTGCTGAACCCCCTTTCCTAATAATAAAACATCCCGGTCACGGAAATTAAACTCATGGTCGTAATCAAAATATTCGTCAGCAATGTTTCTTCCTCCCGTAATTACTACTTTTCCATCTACGGTAAATGTTTTGTTGTGCATGCGTTGATTGAATCCTTTAAAATCGGATGCTAATTGCTTTAGTTTCCCAAAAATATTTTTTCCAAGATTACATCCCGGATTATAAATTTTGATTTCAATATTTTCATGCGAATCCACCGTAAGAATTTCATGAATCCCGGCATCAACCATAATATCGTCAACCAATATTCTCACTTTAATTCCTCTGTCTGCAGCTCGCACTAAATAATCACATGCAATTAAACCAACATTATCGGTCGAAAAAATAAAATACTGTATGTCGATTGATTTCTCGGCGTATTCGCACAACCAGGCACGCGCAACCATTGAATTCCCGCCGTCTTCAAGCACATAAACACCTGTTTTATCCTTCATTAATTCAGCAACAGGTTCTAATTCTTTCGTCAGGGTTATAGAATCATTACGATGAATGCTTGCACAAAAATCTTTATCCGCTTCGGGAATTTCAGTGTGTTTTTCTGAACAGGAGAAAATGAAAAATAAAACAAAAGCGCTACTTATGGATTTTATCATTCCATAAAATTAATACAATTTGCTAATTAAAAAATATTTTTCCAGGAGCTTTTTCCTGGTACCGAAGCGGCATCCCTGATGTTTAAAGCTAAACCTTTAGCCAGTTGTTCTGCAATTTTAAAAGCTTCTGATTTGTTTTTTGTTTCGTGAGTAATGATTCTTCTGTTTTTATTATGGACTAAACTTATCTGATAATAAGAATCAGCATTTTCATCTAAGGAGCAAGCTTCGCATTTGGCATAAAAGCTTCTGAATACTAAAACATAATTTAACTTAGGAAGCGGCTCGTATTTGCCCCACCTGAAAATATTTAGCAAACCTTCTTCCACTTTAAATAGCTTCTGCTCCAAATCAATAAAAACCCTGAATTGCCTTAACCAATTATTTAAAGCCTTACGAACACCAACAAATATATGGTCATTACGCATTCTATTAATAATTTTGATCTAAAAGTTGTTTCAAATAATCGGCCTGAACAATACCTGATTGCCTCCATTTAACTTCTCCATTCTTAAAAATAATTAAAGTAGGAACGCCTCTTATATTATACGCCTTTGCAGCCGAAGGATTTTTATCTACATCTACTTTAATTATCGTAGCCTTCTCACCCACCAAATTTTTTAGTTTGTCGAGAATAGGCACCATCATTTTGCATGGCCCACACCATTCTGCCGAAAAATCAACAAGAACAGGTTTATCTGAGTTTATTATTTCATTAAATGTTGCCATCTTATTTCCCTGATTTTACTTCTTCAAAAATCACTTCTTTATCCTCTGTATTCTTCTTTCCGGATACGTAACATGCCCCTGCACTGCAGCAACCGATATTTAAAACAGACTGAATCAATAACATCACAGCAATTCCTCCGAACAGAAAATCATGATTTAAAATGGCTTCGTAACAAATCAAAAGCGCCAGGCCAAAACGCACAATGCGCATTAAATTCCAACCATTTATTATTCTATACTTAATATCTTTCATTTTGCTATCTTAAATTATACCAGGAACCTCCATTGTATACGTTTTTATATCCCATTGATATTAAAAGTGCTTTGGCAGAAGCACTCCGCATACCTGAAGCACAACAGGTAATGATGGTTTTCTTCTTATCCTTGAGCTTTTTCATGCCCGAACTTAACTGGTCTAAAGGAATATTAACGGAACCCTCAACGTTGCCGCCTGCAAACTCATTTTTGGTTCTTACATCAATTACAATGGCACCATTCGCTATTAGTTCTTTATAATCTATTTTAGAGCTTAAGCCTAAAATATTTTTTAATGTATTCATCATAAAAATCAACTTCTTTCAGCAAAGTTACAGAATAGTAACTGCTCTGTCTGTAACAAATGTTACATTAGTTCGAGATTAACTCAATGCTATTACGCCCTAATTTCACTATTTTTTTTTGTTCCATAGTTCGTAATAAACGACTTATAGCCTCGCGGTGGGTATGCAATTCATCGGCAATTTCCTGATGAGTTAATTCGAGAACCCGTGCGTTTAATGCTTTTGAACGTTCTTGTAAATAATGCAGTAATTGCTTATCCATATTACTGAAAGCAATTAAATCAATCACTTCCATTAATTCCGCAAAACGATTTTGATAATTATTGTTTATGTACGATTTCCATTCAGGAAAAACAAACCATTCTTCCATTAAATCAACCGGAATCTGAACAATTTCAGTATCAATTTCGGCAATTGCCTTTACCATGCTTTTTTTACCGGTTTGGCAACAGGTTAAAGACATGGCGCAGGTTTGACCGGGAAAAAGATGATACAAAAAAACCTCTTGTCCATCATCGTTTTGCCGGAGAATCCTGATACTTCCTTTAATTACAATAGGAATAAATAGAATTTCATCGCCAGGTTTAATCAGAATATCATTTTTATGAAAAAACTTGTGCCGTCCGTTTTTTTGAATTTCGGTTAAAAGATTACTATCGGTAAAGATGGCGCTTAGCATAATGCTTAATTGCAAGCCAAGAATTTATCAGGATTGCTTTTCAAAAAATTCGAAGGGATGCTGCAAACTTTTTTCAAGAATTTTTCCCTGATCCAGCATATCCAAATCATTATTATCATATTTCCAGGTTACTTTGAAAGCACTTTTATCATCAAGTATACTGTGTAATGTTTGGAGCATCGTTAAAAGAATGCGAACGCTTACAGAATTCACATAATCCAAATCCAGGGTTAGATTAATATTATTTGGACCAAATTCTCTAAATTCTTCAATCCATTCGAAGGCAGGTTTGAAGAAGTTTTTTCCGTCTTCAGGACGGGAGTTTCCTGTAATTCTAAGATCGCCATTTGCTTTGAACACAATTTCAGGCGTTTTCCTTTCAGCAGATATTACATAATTCTTCATAAAATAAAGCCCTTGATTTGTTTCCGCTCATAAAAATGCGATTTTTTTCGGAAACGGCAAATCTTCTTGTAAAAATTTCCAACCTAAAAACG
>CAZRNW010000400.1:2599-4101 GCA_964601535.1 uncultured Flavobacteriaceae bacterium | reverse complement strand
AAGCTTATTAAATAAATTTACACTTACGGGAAGCAAATGCACACATGCGTAATAAAATTACACCATGTTTAAACCGCGAAATATTTGTTGTGCCATAAGTACGTTCGCGGTAACGGATGGGAACTTCCACAATTTTTAAATTCAGTTTGTGAGCGCCAAACAATAAATCAAAATCACCAAACGGATCAAACTCGCCAAAGTATTTCCGGTTTTTTGTGAGCTTTATGTAATCCTTCCGGAACATAACTTTCGTTCCGCATAAGGTATCTTTAAAACGTTGCTCTAATAGCCATGTAAATGCCCAGCTGAAGAAATGATTTCCCAGATAATTTAAGAAACGCATAGCTTCTTTATCCATTGGGTAAACCAAGCGGGTTCCATTAATAAAATCGCCTTTGCTGCTTGCAATTGCATTGTAGAATTTTGGAATATCTTCGGGCGGTACGGTTAAATCTGCGTCTAATATCATTAAAATATCGCCGGTTGCAATTTTGTAGCCTTCACGAACGGCATCGGCCTTACCTTTTCCTTTTTGCTGACCAATTTTAATATCGTGAGTGGCTGCATATTTTTTCTGAATTTCCTGAATTTTTTCCCAGGTATCGTCGGTGCTGTTGCCTTCAATAAAAATAATTTCGACGTGCTTACCGAATTTTGGTAGACGTGTAATGGCATTCTCAATATTTCCGCTTTCGTTACGGGCAGGAATAACAACCGTTGTTGTATATTTTGTCGCATACTCTGCTTCGTTATTTTCAGGAAGCGGTTTTGCAAAACTGTAAAGGTTTAAACTAAAAAACCGGAATAGTGGAAACTTTGCTAAATAACGGTTTAATATAAACGATAGAATAGGGAACCAAAGCGGAAAAATTAAACGTTTTGTATTTCTGTAAACATCAAACCCTGATACAAATAATAAATTATTAATGTCGCGGGAGTTTAACCAATTTTGTGTTGGTGTTTTTTTCTTCAGACTAATGAGTTCTGCAAATTTAATCACCGGTTCCCAAAGAGAATTGTAGTATTGAACAATTACTTTTGTATTGGGATGCGAAACTTTTTTTACCTGTTCAAATACATTTTGAATATCATCTACAAAACCAATTAAATTACTGATGATTATTAAATCGAATTTTTCATTTAATTTAATTTCATTGGCATCCATTTGAAAGAACTCAATGTTTTTACCCTGGTGTTTTTCTTTGGCCCAGGCAATGTATTCTTCACTAAAATCGATTCCCACTTTTCTTGAACCATCAATTTTTGCAAGTAAATCACCGCTGCCGCAACCTACTTCAAGAACCGAAGAATCTTCGTGCGAGAAATACTTGCAATAATTGCTGATTTCGTTCCAATAATAAGAGCTTATGGCACGTTTTTTACGCTTTTTAGCTATGGAATTGAAATATGTTTTTTTGTCTGACACTATTTATTGCTTTTCAATTATGACTGTGCAAAACAAGCCTATTGCTTGTGTAAAGGTGACAATAATCTCTCAAATC
>CAZRNW010000400.1:0-2589 GCA_964601535.1 uncultured Flavobacteriaceae bacterium | reverse complement strand
AAAATAAGGAAACATCGCGCTTCTTGAAACTCCGCCGCTTAAAACGTACATAAAAGGGCTGTGATATTGTATTTTTTTGATTTTTAAGTTAGGATAATCTTTTTTAAACTGTTCGGTATCTCTTTCAAAATAAATGTAAGGTAAAGCTTGATTTGAATTACTTAATGGATTTCCTGCTTCAATTTCGCGACCACCTTTTTCATCGAATGGTTCGTGATGAAAACGTTTATAGATAAATCTTCCTAGCGCAGAATTTGCGGGTTCAACCATAATTATTTTCCCGCCTTTTACCAAACAACGTTCTGCTTCTTTCAAAAACAAATAAGGTTTTGGTATGTGATGAAAAACATTCAGCATCATTATACTTCCTAATTCGTTTTCTTTGTAAGGCAATTCTTCAGCGCTGAAAACTTTATCTACCACCGGTAAATCCAAAATATCTGAAGTCACTACTTCAGGAAAAACATCTTTCAAAAAACCTCCGCCTGAACCAATCTCTAAATAAATTCCTTTTCCAACCGCGCGCGATTCTTTAATAAAAACTTCATACCAATCTTTATACAAGCGCTTCAAAAATGGTTTATTTAAAATAATATCCCTGTGCGCCAAAGTTGTTTTTGGGTCATCGAGCGAATATGGTATGGTGTATTTATTGAACATTTGGAGTTACAAGGATATTAAAATAATTTTCTTTACCGAGGGGCTCCATTTCCTGAACTGTTTCGGGTTTTAGTGTTTCGAGTTTTTCGTCTTTCAGTAAGTCAATTTTGAAATTGAGGTTCTGTAATAATTTATAATACTCCGTAACGGAACTGCCTGCTTTTCTTAATCCATAAGGCCAGAATTCTGAAATCATTTTTACTTTGGGATTACTTTTTAAAGTCTCTCTCATTCCTTTCACAGCTTGTATTTCAAAACCCTGAATATCCATTTTAATGAAATCAACTTTCCCTCCTTTTAAATAATCATCAATACTTACAGCTTCAATTTCAATTTCCTTATCGTATTCTTCAGGTTTGTAAGTACGGTGGTCGACGTTTAATTCTTTTGAGGTGTAAATTTTTAATTTTTCGGTTTTCGGTCCAACTGCTTTATTATTGATGATTATATTTTTATAATTCGCTGTCGTTTTTTTAAGATGAGAAAAATTGGTTGCATCCGGCTCAAAACAATGAATCTTTCCTTTCTCTCCGACAATATCCGATAAAATAGTTGCGTAAAAACCAATGTTGGCGCCGATATCAAGAACCGTATCACCCGGTTTGATGTGTTTTTTTAATAATTCAATTTCAAAAGCATCCTGTTTGTTTTTGAATGTGGCATACATCATTTTGTACAAAGGAAAAGAAGTTTTGTACAAAAAATTACCAAGCTTTATGCTGAATGAAGATGCCATTTATTAAAAGCTTGAATTTAAGGGAAAAAATCGAGAATTTTGTCCTGTCTTTCATCCTTTTCTAGAAAATAAAATTTTGTATCTTTATTATGGTTATATTTTTTATGCGACTACTGACACTATCAGTTTTAATGAGTATAAGCTCTTTATTGTTTTCCCAACCGGCAAACTTTTACTGCAGCATGGGTGGCGGAATGCCTACTCTTCAAGGCGGATGGGCTGCGTATTGCTCTCTTACTTTTGAAAAGAAATTAAACGTTGTTACACTGAGTGCTTTTCATGGAAGCGAATCAGGTAAAAAGATTCCTGGGTTTTTTAGCTCTCAGAGATACAACGATAAATTTAGTGAGTTTGCATTAATGTACGGTCGAGCATATATGCCTTGGGAATGGTTTAGAATGGCTGGTTCTATTGGTGGGTCGAAATATTATTATGTAAACAAGGATATAGGGCCGCGCAGTTCCGGTTTTTTTAGTATGCCTACAATTACATCAAAGTATTATGAGGGGTGGGGCTTGTCACTGAAAGGTTCTATCTTGTTTGTTTGCGGCGAAGAATTTGGTTTAGGTATTGACTTAATCGGCAATATGAATTCTGATAATACTTTGGGCGCTGCACTTTTAACGCTTTCTTTTGGTTCGGTTAGAAGATATTAAATCAGAAAGTAATTAATTACCTTAAATCTTCTCCTTCAAATACTTCGCCGTTTGCGATTCTTTACTCTTAATGAGTTCTTCCGGCGTTCCTTCGAAAACAACATTTCCGCCTTGTTCGCCGCCTTCGGGACCTAGATCTATAATCCAGTCAGCACATTTTATGACTTCAAGATTGTGTTCTATTACAACTATCGAATGGCCTTTATCCAAAAGCGCATTAAACGATTTTAATAATTTAGCGACATCATGAAAATGGAGACCCGTTGTTGGTTCGTCAAATACAAAAAGAGTGGGAGAGGTGTTGTTTATTTGAATTAAGAAGGATGCTAATTTAATGCGTTGTGCTTCTCCTCCGCTTAAAGTGCTGCTGCTTTGTCCGAGTTGAACATAACCCAGGCCGACTTCTTCAAGCGCTTTTAATTTTTCAATTATTTTTTTGGCGGTGCGGTCTTCTTTATCCTGTGAGAAAAACTGAACGGCATCGCTAACCGTCATATTCAGTACATCTGAAATTGTTTTTTCCTTGTATAAAATTTC
>CAZRNW010000399.1:0-4103 GCA_964601535.1 uncultured Flavobacteriaceae bacterium | reverse complement strand
AAGCAGCCGGTAAACGTGATAAATCAGCAATTGAACCAAACTGAGTTTCTAATTTTGCACGCTCACGTGAAAACTGTAAACGCTCTTTTTTAGAAATACTGTCGAATGTACCATCAGTCGCCATTTTGTCAATCTGTCCCATACGGCGGATAGATTTACGGATAGTAGCAAAGTTAGTTAACATACCGCCCGGCCAGCGCTCAGTAACATAAGGCATGTTAAGAGGCTTGATTCTGTCGGCTACGATATCTTTCGCTTGTTTTTTAGTAGCAACGAATAATATTTTTTTACCTGAGCGTGCAATTTGCTGAAGTGCAGTTGCAGCTTCATCAATTTTCACAACTGTTTTGTTTAGGTCAATAATGTGAATCCCGTTTTTTTCGGCGTAGATGTACGGAGCCATTGCAGGATTCCATTTACGTTTAAGGTGACCAAAATGTGCACCTGACTCAAGTAGTTCGTTAAAAGTTGTTCTAGGCATTTCTTTTCGTGTATTAAAATATTAACGTTTGCTGAATTGGAAGCGAGCACGTGCTTTTTTCTGACCGAACTTTTTACGTTCAACCATACGTGGGTCGCGGGTTACTAAACCTTCTGCTCTTAAATCTTTTTTAAGTTCAGGATTAATTTCTACTAATGCTTTAGCAATGGCTAAACGGATAGCTTGTGCTTGTCCGGTAATACCACCACCTTTTACATTTACTTTCACATCATATTCTCCAAGTGCTTTCGACACCGTTAAAGATTGTGTTACATAATAATGTAAAGTAGGGGTCTTAAAATATTCTTTATAATCTTTACCATTAACTTCAATGTTGCCTTTACCTTTTGTAATGTAGGCGCGGGCTACTGAAGTTTTTCTGCGTCCTGATGTATTAGTTACTTCCATTATCTTAATTAAGCTTTAACTGTATTTAAATCAATCTTCTTTGGTTGTTGTGCTTCGTGTTTATGCTCTGTACCTGCATAAATGAAAATGTTCGTGTTTAAGCGGCGGCCTAAACGGTTCTTAGGAAGCATGCCATGCACAGCGTGACTAATCACATCTGCAGGCTTGGTGCCTAATAAGAATTTAGGAGTAGCAAAACGCTGACCTCCCGGATAACCGGTGTAGCGGATATATTCTTTATCAGTTAATTTCTTACCTGTAAAGCGAACTTTATCTGCATTAATAATAACCACATTAGCACCACAATCCACGTAAGGAGTGAAGTCAGCTCTGTGTTTTCCGCGTAATAAATACGCCACTTTAGAGGCTAAACGGCCTACTACTTCATTTTCTGCGTCAACCAGTAACCATTCCTTCTTAGAGGTAGCCTGATTCACAAATTTTGTCTTATAACTTAAAGCGTCCACTGTTCTAAAATATTTGTTTTTTCCCTAAAATTAGGGGCTGCAAATCTATGAAGTTTTTTTCGCCCCCACAAGCTTTTACCCCATTATTTTAGACTAACAAGGTCAAAAACAGCCCTTAAAGCCGAATAAGGTAGAATTTAAGCAGATTAATAGGAACGAAAGCAAAAAAAGAAAATCTATAATTTATAAATAATTGATAATCAAATAGTTATAAATTAACCTTTAAAAGCCTCTATAATTAAGAAAGGCGGTCTCAGAAGACCGCCTTTTACCAAAAATTTACTTTGTAACAGGCGTAGCGCTGCCTGGTTTTATCTCGTTACCATTAAGGTCTAATTCCGTTACCTCGTATCCCAAAGCTTTTATTTTATCGTAATTGCTGGCTTTATCACCAACAATCAGAATCATCATGTTATTATAAGGAAGATATTTTTTAGCACGTTCATTAATTTCGGCTTTGTTAATGTTTTTCAGAATTTCTCCTTGCTGTTTCACATAATCTTTCGGCAAATTATAATCAAGAATACGTTTTACAAATCCTAATTTCTGGAAAGGTGATTCGTATTTTAAAGCATCCGCCTGTGCCATCGCGTTTTTCGCGAAACTTAATTCTTCATCTTTAATACCGCCATCAGCATATTTTTTTAACTCGGTCATCAAATCCATAATGGTACTGTCGGTTGAATTTGCCCGGAAACCGCCACTAATTGTGTAAGGCCCTGCATATTTATTTCCGCCAGAAAAACCGCCGCGCGTTCCGTAAGTAAATCCGCGTACCTCGCGTAATAAAGTATTGATACGGCTGTTGAATGCACCGGCAAATGCAAAATTCATGATTTGATTTCTGAAATAGTCTCCCGTTACATCGTAAGATAGATCCGTCATGTAACCAACGCGGATTTCAGATTGCGGCGCGCCTTTTTTATCTACAAAATAAATTTTAGTCTTTTCTGCCTTAGGAGTTTCCGGTTGTTTGATGATATTTAAAGTACTGTTTTTTAATTTCGACATGAAGCCAAGTTTCGCAAGCACTTCTTCTTTTTTTACATCACCGCTAATAGCAATGGATGTTTCGTTAGAAGATAGACCTTCATAAAACTTCTTCACATCATCTAAAGTGATATTTCCTACTGTTTCAGGAGTACCCTCACTGTTAATTCCTAAAATATGATTTTGTCCGTAAATGAGTTTCGCGTAAATATTACTTGCAATATTTGCAGCTGAAGTTTGTTGCTGAGTTAATCCGTCTAATTGCTCTTTCTTCACCAATTCAAAATCTTCTTTGTCAAATTTAGGAGAGAAAATGATTTCTTCAGCAATTTTTAAGGTGGCATCAAGATTCGATTTTAGAGTAGAAATGCTTACTGATAATTCATCGTTACTTGTTCCAACACTTACACTGCTTCCTAATTTATCGAGCATTTTTTCAATATCTTCAGAACTGTGCTGTGTTGTGCTTTCTTCCATCATGGATGAAAGCATGCTTGAAATACCTGCTTTTTCTTTTGGTTCATAACGGTGTCCAGCTTTAAAACTGATTAAGATATTTACTTTCGGAATTTCATTGCTGTTTACGCCAATTAAATTAACACCATTACTTAATTTATCTGTCCAGAAATCAGGCACAGGAACTAAAGAAGCTGGTTTTGCATCCGGCATTTTGCTTCTGTCGAAATTATCTTTTGGCTCAGTATAACTTAAGTTTTTATACTCGGCGCTTTCCTGCTGAATGTTTCTGGCGTACATTTTCCAGGTTTCGTCATGCGCTTTTAATTCAGCTTTTCCTTTAGGAACACAACTTAAGATAACGGCATTTTTTCCTTTTAAATAAGTATTGTAAACACGCATTACATCTGCTTTTGTAACTTTTAAATAAGCAGCAATTTCTTTCTTCAGATAATTTCCATCACCCGTAAAAGTATAATAAGCCGCTAACTGTGCGCCTTTACCCTGAACGGTTGCTAAACCATCGTATAAACTGCTCTGGAAAGAAGCTTTAAATTTTTCAATATCTTCATCGGTTGCGCCTGTTTTTTCCCATTTCTCCAATGTAGATTTCAGTTCTTTTTCCACATCAGCTAAAGGAATACCTGCATTAGCACGAATTATAAAATCAAACTGACCGGCAAGCTCCCTGCTAAACTGAAAACAATTAGCCGATACCGCTTTTTTCGATTTGATAAATGCTTCATACATAGGCGAACTTTTTGAGCCCGATAAAATTTGTCCCAATACGGTTAAAGGTGCGTCATCTTCTGTACGTGCTGCCACAGTTGGAAATGCTAAACGGATCATCGGAAACTTTACGTTATCTTCATAATGAATATAACGGTTTTCAGACAAAGTCACTTTAGCGATCTGTTGAGGTTTTACTTCCGGTCCGCGCGGAATAGAACCAAAATATTTTTCTGCTAACTTTACTACTTCATCAGTATTTACATCACCTGCAATGGTTAAAACTGCATTGTTCGGACCATACCAGCGCATGTAGAAACGCTTTAAATCATTCACATCAACACGGTTTAAATCTTCAATATAACCAATGGTAGTCCAACTGTAAGGATGACCTTGCGGATAAAGTGCTTCACCAATTTTCTCACCAACTAAGCCATAAGGGCGGTTATCATAGTTTTGTCCGCGCTCATTTTTTACAGTAGCACGCTGTACTTCAAATTTCTTTTGTGTAACGGAATCCAATAAGAATCCCATACGGTCAGCTTCAAGCCAAAGCATTTTCTCCACCTGAT
>CAZRNW010000398.1:0-4104 GCA_964601535.1 uncultured Flavobacteriaceae bacterium | reverse complement strand
ACCGGAACAACAACAAGTATTACTTATACAGTCTCAGCAATGGGCCCTAACGGTTGTGTAGGTAAACAAAAAGTAACCTTTAATAAAGATGCAACGGTACCTGCTTATGCACCTGTCTGTACTCCATCCATTGGTATTACTTGCGCGAATCTATGTGTCGCTATGTCACCTTCAAGCACCTCAACAGTTCCTATTACTTATACATTCACTTCTCCGCCTCCAACGCAAACCGCAACAACATCAGGTGCTTTAATGTGCATACCTGGAACGTATACGATGAATTATATTAATATGTTAAATGGTTGTCCTGGAGTCGGAACAGTTAACGTTGCTTCCAATGTAGTTCCGCCGGCAATTAATAATCCTGCAATAGTTTATTTGCCTTGCGGACAAACCACAACTATTATAAGTGCGAATACACAAACAACTTCGCCAACCTATTCATATTCATGGGTTGGTCCTCCGGGTTCTGCTATGAGTTGTTTAGGCGGAACTGCCTGTGCATCCCCATCAGTAAATATGCCGGGTAATTATTTTGTTACGATACTTAATACGGCTAATGGTTGCCGGTCGACCAATTTAGTGAATGTTGCACCTGGTGGAATTAATGCCGGATTTATTCCTGACCCAACTGATGGATTCTCACCTTTAACTGTAAACTTTAGTAATACCAGTCAGTTAGGTTCCTCAACTTCTGGTTCATTAACAACCTTCTGGAATTTTGGAAACGGTACAACTTATACTACCAGCGGTTTATCTGTGAATGCAAGTACAGTATTAACAAGCCCATCTGCAATTTATCAATCAGCAGGTTCTTATACTGTAACATTGATAGTTTCTCAGTATGCAGGAACGGTATCATGTATTGGAACAGCAACAGCTGTAATTAATGTTGAATTACCTTCGAAGATGGATGTGCCAAACGTGTTTACACCAAATGGTGATGGCGTTAATGATGTGTTCATGTTACAAACAACCAACTTAACCAACATTACTTGTACAATATTTGACCGTTGGGGAGTTAAGATGTACGATGTAATATCAGAAAAAGGAAACATCGAGTGGGATGGTAAAAACTTCTCTAAGAAAGAAGTACCTGCAGGTACATACTTCTACATCCTGAAAGCAACAGGTAAGGATTTAAAAGACTACGAACAAAAAGGTACTATCAGCTTATACAGATAATCCTTTAAGCCCATAAATTTAAAAGCCCTCTCCGTAAACGGAGGGGGCTTTTTGTTTCTAACAAATTGGCTTGGGGTGTTAAAAATTAATTGGGGCCAGTTAATAGGCTTGTTGTAACTTAGCTGTTTGCAAAATGGCTAAAACAGGCGATAAAGAAACCCCTTTAATGAAGCAATACAACAGTATCAAGGTGAAATACCCAGATGCTATTTTATTGTTCCGTGTGGGCGATTTTTACGAAACGTTTGGAGAGGATGCTGTAAAAACATCAAAGGTATTAGGGATTGTTTTAACCAAGCGCGCCAATGGTTCAGCTTCACATATCGAATTAGCAGGTTTTCCTCATCATTCGCTTGATTCTTATTTGCCAAAATTAGTAAGGGCCGGTTACAGGGTTGCCATTTGTGATCAGTTAGAAGATCCGAAACTTACAAAAACAATTGTCAAGCGCGGCATTACCGAATTAGTTACGCCCGGCGTTAGTTTTAACGATAAGGTTTTAGATCATCAGAAAAATAATTTCCTCGCAAGCTTGCATATTGATAAAGACAAAGCAGGCGTAGCATTTTTAGACATTTCAACAGGAGAATTTTTAGTGGGACAGGGAAGTGTGAATTATGTCGACAGACTGATTCAGAATTTTAAGCCTAACGAAATTTTGTTTGAAAAAAACAAACGTAATCAGATTACTGACTTAATTGGCGACCGCTTTTATATTTTCGGACTCGAAGATTGGGCTTTTACCTATGATTATGGTTACGAAAGTTTAACCAAGCATTTCGAAACAACTTCATTAAAAGGATTTGGAATTGAAGGTTATGATTTAGCAATAACATCATGTGGTGCATTGTTACATTATCTGAACGACACCAAGCATGATAAGTTAAAACACATTACAAAGGTTAGCCGTTTAGATGAAGAGCAATATGTTTGGCTCGATAAATTCACCATTCGCAATCTGGAGTTGTTCAACTCGAATAATGACAATGGAAAAAGTTTAATTGATGTGATTGATAAAACGGTTACGCCAATGGGTTCCCGTTTACTGAAAAGATGGATGGCTTTACCATTGAAATCAATTGATGCGATTAATGAAAGGCTTGATGCTGTTGATTTTTTCTTTAAAAACCAGGAATTAAAAAACAAAATAAATCTCCTGTTAAAGGAAGTAGGGGATTTAGAACGTTTAATTTCAAAAGTTGCCGCGGCAAGAGTCAATCCGCGTGAATTAGTTCAGTTAAAGCGATCGCTGAATGTAATTGAAGAATTAAAAGCGATAATGCTTACCGTTGAACTGCTTCCACTAAAGAAAATTGCCGACCAATTAAATGCCTGCGCAGTTATTAAGGAGCGTTTACAAAACGAAATAAATGAAGAAGCGCCGGTAAATATTTTAAAGGGAAGTGTTATTCAAAAAGGTGTAAATGCTGAGCTTGATGAATTAAGGAACATAGCTTTCTCAGGAAAAGATTACTTGTTGCAAATTCAACAGAGGGAGAGCGAAAAAACAGGAATTCCGTCTTTAAAAATCTCTTATAATAATGTATTTGGTTATTATTTGGAGGTAACGAATGTACATAAGGATAAAGTCCCAACCGAATGGATCCGTAAGCAAACTTTAACTAATGCTGAGCGTTACATCACACCTGAATTAAAAAGTTACGAAGAAAAAATATTAGGAGCCGAAGAAAAAATTACGGCTCTTGAACAACAATTGTTTGAGAATATTATCCGTGATGTAGCCGATTATATTACACCCATACAATTAAACGCAAATCTTGTGGCGCGCTTAGATGTATTGTGTTCGTTTGCAACATTAGCACAGGAAAATAATTATGTAAAACCTACCATTAACGATACAACAGGTTTAATTATTACCGAAGGCCGTCACCCGGTAATCGAAAAACAATTACCGGTAGATAAAGAGTATGTAAGCAATTCAGTAAGCTTAAATAATGATGATTGCCAGATAATGATGATTACCGGTCCGAATATGAGTGGTAAATCAGCTTTGCTGCGTCAAACCGCCTTAATTGTTTTACTCGCACAGGTAGGAAGTTTTGTGCCTGCACAGCACGCTGAATTAGGCATTACAGATAAAATTTTTACCAGGGTTGGTGCAACCGATAATATTTCTTCGGGTGAATCAACCTTTATGGTGGAGATGAATGAAACCGCAAGTATTTTAAATAATATTACTGACAGAAGTTTGGTGTTATTGGATGAAATCGGACGCGGAACTTCTACGTACGATGGAATTTCGATTGCATGGGCCATTGCCGAATATTTGCATTCGCAGCCAACCAACAGAGCCAAAACTTTATTTGCAACCCACTATCACGAATTGAATGAAATGACTAATTATTTCCCTCGCATAAAAAACTTTAATGTGTCGGTAAAAGAAGTCAATAATAAAATTATTTTCTTACGTAAGTTAAGTGAGGGAGGCAGTGAGCATAGTTTCGGGATACATGTGGCGCGTATGGCAGGGATGCCAAAAGAGGTAATTTCAAGAGCTAATATTATTCTCAAAAAACTGGAAAAAGAGCATGAAATGGAGTTAACGCCGGATGGTGTATTAACAGGAGAATCGAAGGTGAAAACTGCTTTAGGGGATGATGTTCAATTAAGTTTTTTTCAATTAGATGACCCTGTTTTACAGCAGATAAAAGAAGATATTCTAAAGACCGACATTGACACCCTTACCCCTGTTGAAGCCTTATTGAAACTCAATGAAATTAAGCTCCTTGTTGGCGGGGACCTTTCGGTAAGTCAGGGCAAGAAAAAAGCCTAAAAATTTGAGTATTTTTAAAAAAACCTATACATTTGCACCCCTTGTGGGAAAAGGCATTTTGGCCAGAAACCATAAGAAAAGCGGAAGTAGCTCAGTTGGTAGAGCGTAACCTTGCCAAGGTTAAG
>CAZRNW010000397.1:0-4112 GCA_964601535.1 uncultured Flavobacteriaceae bacterium | reverse complement strand
GCAAACCCTTGGTTCCGTTATTCTATATTTCTTCATTTTTTGTTCCCTTTTTCGGACTTATCATTGTTTTTGCTATTGCTTTAAAAATTAAGTGGCTTATTCTCACTTCTCTTTTAATGTGGGGCGCTTCTTTTACGTTCATGCAAATTCCTGTATCACCATTTATTTTACGCAATTCCACCCGCGAAAATCAAACTGCAGGAATTGCATTAAGTTACAGCACCTGGAGTTTTGCCGGCATTTTAAGCGGTATTGTTATTGCTATTCTTGACGCCATCAATCCAACTTTATTCAATGAAAAAATGATTTTAATAATTTTTTCCGTCATGGGTTTTGGCGGACTATTCTTTTTAATAAAAACAAAGTTTGCAGAGAAAATGGACGAGCCTGCAAAATTTATTCCCGGATTAAAACCGCAACCAACAAATTGGGGATTAATTATTAAAGGATTGATTCCAACATTAATTATTGCAACCGGTGCTGGACTAACAATTCCATTCATCAGTTTATTTTTTGATAAGGTTCATCATTTAGATAAAGGCGGATTTTCAATAATAAGTTCAATCGCCGCTGTTCTTGTTGCTTATGGCGCTATGATGGTGCCAAAAGTTAAACAATATATCGGTTACAAAATTGCAATTCCAACAACCCAATCATTAGCTGTCATTTCCTTGGTTGCATTAGCCACAACCCAGTATTATAGTCAGTATAGTGTCGCGTTGTATATCGCAATTGCATGCTATTTATTACGTCAGCCTTTAATGAACATGGCGGGACCAATGACAACAGAAGTTGTTCTGAATTACGTTGGAAAAGGCAACCGCGAAATTACCAGTGCACTAACATCGGCAATTTGGAGCGGCAGTTGGGTTATCAGCGGCTTTATGGTTAAAATTATGTTTGGTAACGGCTATGATTTCGTAAATATATTTTTGATAACGTCGGCTCTATATGCATTTGGCGTAATAATGTACTATGGTTTGATATTGGATTATATAAAACGTGAAAACCAGGGTTTAATAGATTCGTAATGCGATTCCTTTTATTCATATTACTTTTTCCTGCTTTTGTTTCCGGACAAAATTTAAACCGCTCCTTACTTAAAGCGAATTCCATTTTATTCAGAAATAATATTTATGTTTTCGGATATGTTCAGGACAAAAACGATTTAAATTTCAAGTTATATAAAACATCTTCAGATTTATCAAAAACAGATTCTATTTCCAACAATCTTGGAAAAGAAAAAGTAGAAAATCTATTAGAGATTAGTGCTGATACACTTCATGGTTATTTAAATTTTTATTTCCAGAAGGCAAATAATAAAAATCTGGCTATATTAATCCGTTTAAACGATTCCTTAAGACTAATTACAAAAGTTGAAAATTTTGAATCGAGTAAAATAAATAGTCTGACCACATTTGAAAATGAAACTTATACCTACAAAAACTCAACTTACACCATACGGACTTCACAAGATAGTTTGGGTACACAATTTTACTTAACCAAATATACTTTTATAAGCGATAAAAAGCCTTTTGAGTATAAACAGACCTGGCAATATCCTCTTGAGAAAAGAAACATAAATACGACCCACGTTTTTTATGCTGATTCGGAATTTGTTTTCATGTATGTGACCATTTTATCTGGCGACAGGAAAGGTCAATGGATTTTGAAATTAAATTCGCAAACCGGAACAATTATAAAAGGCATTAAATTAAATGCCAATGGTGATGACAGAAATTATATTTTCAATTCGTTTAATTACGATGTAAAAGAAAAAGAACTTTTAATTGCCGGAAACATCTATACTAAACAGCAATTGAATCCGGAAACAAAAACTTTTACTTTTGCGGGCTTAAACAAGGAGAATACTTTTTTCTTTATAAAAATTGATGCGGGTAACGAAGTGGCGAGCCGTGATCAGAAAACAATTCCTATTGCTATAATTGCACCGGTCGTAAAAGCAGCCGGTAAACCCGCGCTTCCTCCATTCTATCATGTAAAAATTAAAGAACTAAAGAAGGTTTCTAAATCAAATTACCTGTTATACTGTAATATTTACAAAAGCAGCGGACAGCAGCTATTATTCTTATATGAAACAGGTTTTAATCTGGATGTTACACTTGAAGAAATGGGAATAGAACTTATTCCAGGAAAAATTTATACACCACTCTCTCCTTTTCCAAATCTTGTAAATACAGATTTAAAAGACATTAACGGAAAAATAGAATTAAAATCAATTGTTGAATTTGATAGGTTTCTCTACAAACAACCTATTGCTGATGTAGAGCAACAATTTGGTGTGGACGAAAACCAAAAACCAAAATGGATTATCACAAAAACAGATATAAAAACAGGAATGCGTTCCTTTTATACGGTTGGCGTTGGTTTAAAAGGAATTGAAAGTAAACTCTTACTCGAAAACAGTAAATACAATAATCCGGCTGTTTATAAAATTCCAAATAATAAATCAGTGCTGTTTAATTACAATTCAGAAATGGCTACTTTTAATTTATCAGTCAGCAATTAAAGAATTGTTCTTTGTAAGAATCCCACTGAAGACATTTGAAACCATCCAATACCTTTTGTTGCACCCTCAGGCGTATTAATGTTTGTTCTTACGTTTTCGGGTGTGGTGGCAAATAAACCGGAGTTGGTGGTTTGCTGTTGTACCTGATACAAAAAGAAATAGGCTTCTTTTGAAATGGAATGAATTTCAACCCGGCAAACATCATTATAAGCATATAAATCGTTGAATGGGGTAATCGCTTCCGCAATAGGCGGATAAATCCATCAGCACCCGCAGAATAAGCCCCGTCGAAAGCTAAATTAATCTGACTTCCCTTATTAAACATATTTCCATTTTTGAAGGCCTTCACCCAATAGTAATCAGGATCTGGTCCGGATTGATCAAAAGCCCAGAATTTGCAATACCAGCCTCCCTCAGAAAAAGCGTTTTTTTCTTTGAATACATAAGTTATACTATCGATAACAGTTGAACGTTTTTGCTTACAATAAGAAGTGTAAGTTTTCCCATCATATATAACATTTAGCTCGTAATCATGATTGGTCACCGCAATTGTATCAGCAGTTGTTATTGAATAAGTATAATCGCCATTATTCATATTCGTAAACGTATAATTTTTGGAAGCAGTTAAATCTTTTAAAATAACTAATCCGTTTGTCACCGGCGGCGGATTCTGTCCGCTGAAATAAGAATCCGTGTAAGTTAATCTCACTTTCTGGTCAACTCGCATATCGTTAATGAAGGCATCAATTACTAAAAGTTTAGAACCTTCATCCAGTTTAATCTGAATTACATTTTCACATGACACAAAAAATGCCAGCGTGAAAATTGAAATGATTATTGTTTTAATTACTCTCATTAAAATCTGAAATTATAGGTTAAAGCAGGAATAACTGTTCCAATAACTGAATACCTCACCGCTTCTGTTTGCAAAGGTTCTCCCTCTTTTGTTCTGAAATAAATTGAAAAAGCGTTGCGGCGATTGTAAACATTATATACACTTAAAACAACAGAATGTTTTTTCTTAGCATCCGGATTCCGAGTTAACATGTATGTAATGCTTAAATCAAGACGATGATATGGCGTAATGCGGTAATTATTACGTTTATTTTCGGTATTGTATGGAACGTTAATAGATTGTATCTGCAATTTAGCATTCGGAAAAGTTGCAGGCGTTCCGCTCAGGAAAATAAAATTACCCGAAAAAGTAAAACGCTTTAAATCGTAGGCTAAAGTTGTGTTTAACATGTGTGTTCTGTCGTACTTCGAAAAAAACCAATCATCATTACTGATTCCTCTAACTTTACGTTCAGTTTTAGAATAAGTGTAACTAATCCAACCCGTGAATTTTCCTTTTACTTTACGCACATATAATTCAGCGCCATACGCTCTGCCTAATCCCTGAAGTAATTGTGCTTCCAGATATTTATTCAATAGTAAATCTGCATTGTCAATATAATCCAATTGATTTTGCATGTACTTGTAATAAACTTCCAGTGAAGTCTCAAACATATTATCTTTAAAATTTCTAAAATAACCTATTGCTCCCTGATCAGCAATTAGAGGTTTAATATTATTAGTTACC
>CAZRNW010000396.1:0-4116 GCA_964601535.1 uncultured Flavobacteriaceae bacterium | reverse complement strand
GGGCTAAGACACTGGCTAATGAACTTGGGAAGTTTAATATCACTGTAAATAACGTTTTACCGGGTGCAACCAGCACACAACGTTTAGAAAATATCATAAATACCAAAGCCACTAAAAACGGTTTAGGAATTGACTCGGTGAAAGCCGAAATGCTGCACGAAATACCAATGGGAAGGTTCGCAGATCCAACCGAAATTGCTTCGGCCGTTGCGTTTTTGGCCTCGCCTGCAGCATCTTACATCAATGGCATAAATTTGCCGGTCGATGGAGGCAGAACCTCTAGTCTCTAAAACTGGTTTTAACATAGCCTTGTTTACAACTAAAGAGCTCCGTTTCAGGGGCTTTTCTTTTTTAATTTAGTTTTGCTAAGTACCGAATTTTGCACTATTTTAACCTTTTATTTCAAAAATGAGGTAGAGGTCTATCTCATTGGTTAATAGTGTAAAAACAATTTAAATTCAATACTAATGAAAAAAGTATTAGTGATTTTAGGTTTGATGTCGTTTAGCTTCATAGCAAACGCTCAATTCGGTATTAGTGCTGGCGTAAGCGGCTTAAAGTTTAACGGCGACGTTGGAAAAGAACGTAACTCTAATTATTTTGGAGATGCCCGTTTAGGCTACAATTTCGGTGTGGATTACCGCGTTGGAAAAATTTTAGGCTTCGGCTTAAATGGTGTTTACGGAACACTTCAAGGCACAGATAACTCTGCCAATTCCCATAAAAATTTCAAGTCTACTATCATGGGAGGTGAGTTTAACATCATGGCTTTCTTCGATAGATTGAAAGATACGCACAAAGTTGCGGCGCCATTTATTTCGGTAGGGATAGGCTACCTGAAGTTTAACCCGTATGGGGATATGAAAGACCAGAACGGTTCAACCTACAACTATTGGAAAGACGGTTCTATCCGTGATTTACCAGAGGCACCGAATAACGCGAACGATCCTTATTCCATCATCATCAAACGTGATTACGATTACGAAACGGAGTTGAAAGATTCATTAGCGAATTACAGTCGCAGTACCTTATACATCCCCATTAATTTAGGAATGAAATTCCAAATGGGCCTGCGTACAAGCGTTCGTTTTGCTGTGAATTACAATATGGCACTCACCGATTACATGGATAATTACAAAAACGGCGGTAACGACAGCTGGATTGCAGGAAACATTACACTTAACTACAATTTTGCACCAAAACCAAAAGACGAATATGTAAACATCGATTTCTCTGCGATTGATAACAGTGATTACGATAAAGATGGTGTTGTTGATACACACGATGATTGTTTAGGAACACCTAAAGGAGCAAAAGTGAACAGCCATGGTTGTCCAACCGACACCGACGGCGACGGTATTGAAGATTACATGGATGCTGAAGCAAATACCAAGCCTGGCGCGAAAGTAGACGGATTTGGTGTTACCATTAACGAAGAAGATTATGCAAAACGCCAGTTAGAGTGGGACTCTTTGGCGATAGAACGCAGCGAAGGATTTAACGTTGCGCCAAGTTTAAATTATTTGAAACAAGTAGAAACTAAGTCGAAGGACATAAAAGAAAAGTCCGGTAAGACAACGAAAATCCCTGCCGAGTTGCAGCCTGCTGATATAAACAACGATGGATATATCTCGGCGGAGGAGATCACGAAATCAATCGATTCCTTCTTCGATGGAGCCTCGAGCTTCAACGTAGAGAAGTTAAATCGACTGATCGATTTCTTCTTTGAACAATAAATTAAACCATGATAAAATACCTATTTGTAGCAATCAATTCACTAGCACTATTTTTCTACAGTTTGTTCTTAGATAACGGAACTGTAACAGTAAAAGGAAACTTCCCGAGTCGAATAAAGCCCGGGACCGAAGTAACCGCCGAATTAATTGTCACAAAAGGTACCATGGGAGGGTTTGCCAAGTTGCAGATTGAAGTCCCTGAAGGGGTCACAGTAAAAGAATCAGATAGTAAAGGCGCCACCTTTTCTTTCGCTGCGGGCGTTGGAAAATGGATTTGGACCGGCGTTCCATCCGAACCGGAATTTACCTTAAAGTTAATTTTGGTGGCAGACGCCACAATTAGCGGTCCAAAAACCATTGGTGCTAAGTTTTCATATATCGAAAACAACAATAAACAAATTGTAGAAATGCCTCCGGTTGAAGTAGTATTTGCTGATGAAGGTGCTGCAGTAGTTAATGCTGCTGAACCTACAAATCAACCGGTAGTAGCAACTACACCAACAGTTGATCCTAATGCAGCAAAAACTGCAGAGCCAACACCAACCGTAGCAACAGGAGATGAACCGAACAGTCTTGTATCTGTAATACGTACAATAACAAAAGGGGCAACCGCTAACGATTGGAATGTGAATCTGAAAATTAAGAAAGATGGTATTAAAGGTTTTGCGCGCTATAGTGATGTATTACCTGAAGGGTTTTCTGCAAAACAAGATAAAGTAAACGGCAGCTCTTTTTCTATTGCTGATGGAAAAATAAAATTTGTCTGGGTGAATGTTCCAACAGAACCGGATTTAGAAGTGTCTTATGTTTTAAGTGGAACGTATAAAGAAAATATTAATCTCGAAGGTGAATTTTCATATCTCGAAAGTAACCAATCGAAATTCTTTAAAATGCCTTTAGAAAAATTACCTGTTAATGAAGCTGTAGCTGTTGAAACAAAAACGGAAACCCCTGTTGCAACAAATACCGTTCAGCCCGTAGAAACAAAGACGGAAACCCCTGTTGCAGAAACAAAAACTGAAACACCAACCACCACGCAGCCTTCAACAGAAACAACTGCTAAAACAAGTGGTGATGTTTCTTATTGTGTACAGATTGGCGCTTACTCAAATGCAGCAGTTACATCTTCTAAGTTGGGAGGTATGTATGGTATTTCAGAAAACATAAGAAGCGAAATGAACAGTGGTCTCACTAAATTTATGGTTGGTAAATTTGTGGAATACCGTTTAGCACGTAATCACCGCGAAACTGTAAAAGATAAAGGTGTTAAAGACGCTTTTGTTACGGCTTATAACGGACCGGTAAGAATCACCGTACAGGAAGCATTAATGATTTCGAGTCAAAAGTGGGTAAGGTAATTTTAATTTATTAAATTTGAGTTTACACAAAATATGAGGTGGTGGTATAGCTTCATTTGTTCTTTTCTCCTGGCATCAGTTTCAGTATCGCAAACGGATACTTCGTATACTGTACCTGATCCGCACGCCCCAATGGTACCGCCTTATTCTATCGAATACTTCAATAATAATGCGGCTGCCATTCCGAAAGATTCTACCAAGCCACTTGATATTCCTCAACCACCGGTTTTTAAACCTAAAGTTGCGTTGGGTACGGGTATGCTTTCATTTTTTGGTGATTTGTATACCAAACATTATCAGGCACCATGGACTTCAAGAGTTGGTTACGATTTAACTTTATCGCACCGTTTGAACCGTTACCTGCAAATTAATTTTAATATTCTGTTTGGGAAATTGGGTGCATTCGAAAATACTGCAAACCGTCACGAAAACTTTCAGTCGGAAATAAGAGCAGGTGGCGTTAATTTAGTTTATGATTTCGGAAATTTTATTCCTGACCAATACAGAATTCGTCCATGGATTAGTGCCGGCGTAAGCAGTTTCGAATTTTTATCGAAAACGGATTTAAAGGATAAAAACGGGGATACCTATTATTACTGGAGTGATGGCTCTATAAAAAACATGGCCGAAGGCAGTGCGGGTTCTCAAAACGCAAAAGATATTGTTCACGATTATAAATACGAAACAGATATCCGTGAGCGTAACGCAGATGGTTTCGGAAAATATCCGGAGCGTTCGTTTGCTTTCCCTTTAGGTTTCGGTGCTATAATGGAAATTTCTCCGCGTTTCGATTTTAAAGTAGGCGTGCAGTATTATTTAACCACTACTGATTATGTAGATGGGGTAAGTAACAAAAGCGTTGGCAATCGTGTAGGAACAAAAGCCAAAGATAAATTTGTGTACAGTTCATTCGCCCTCCAATATGATTTAGTGGTTGATAAAACCCCTAAGAAAATGGAAGATACTTTATCAGATGCTTATTAAGATGGTGTGGATTGGCTGGCGATTGAGAATATGGATTA
>CAZRNW010000395.1:0-4119 GCA_964601535.1 uncultured Flavobacteriaceae bacterium | reverse complement strand
TATTCTCCGGACCATGCGGTGCAAATTGTTTTAAGATGCGGAGGGTTTTATCGTTGATGTCCTGCAATTCAATTTCAATATCAATATCCACGCGGGGAATTAATTGTTCTTCTGTAATACTTCCCGAAACAATTTTTTCAAATCTCTCCTGGAAAGCAGAAACATTTTCTTTCTTCATCGTCAATCCCGCCGCGAATTTATGTCCGCCGAATTGTTCAAGCAAATCGCTGCATTGTTCAATAGCGGCATACACATCAAATTCTTTCACACTGCGCGCAGAACCTGTTGCCTTGCCATCCGATTCAGTTAAAATAATGGTGGGCTTGTAATATTTCTCAATTAAACGCGATGCAACAATTCCTACAACACCTTTATGCCATCCTTCATTAAATAAAACGGTTGATTTTTTAAAGGGCGTCATCGGGTCGTTCTCTAACATCAAATGTGCTTCTGATGTTGTGCCTTGGTCAATATCTTTTCGTTGTGTATTGGTAGTATTAATACTTTTTGCAATCTCTAAAGCTTCAGCTTCATTCTCACTAATTAATAATTCAACCGATTTAGAACCATGCTCCAATCGTCCCGCCGCATTTATTCTTGGTCCGACAATAAACACGAGCGAAGTAATTGTAAGTGCTTTTGTAATCTGATTCGAATCAATCAGCGCTTTAATTCCCGGTCGTGGATTTGAATTTAATTTCTCAATACCGAAGTAGGCGAGGATTCTGTTTTCTCCTGTAATGGGAACAATATCCGCCGCAATACTTGTTGCCACCAAATCCAAATATTCTAAATAGCCTTTTGGCTCTAAATTATTTTTGATACTGTAAGCCTGAATTAATTTAAAGCCAATACCACAGCCAGGTAATTCTTTGTAAGGATAAGTGCAATCATTCCGTTTCGGATCAAGAACCGCTAATGCTTTTGGTAATGAATCGCCCGGTAAATGGTGGTCGCAAATAATAAAATCAATGCCCTTTTCGTTGGCGTAATCAATTTTATCAATGGCTTTAATCCCGCAATCGAGTGCAATAATTAGACTGAAATTATTTTCTTTAGCGTAATCAATTCCCTTAATAGAAATTCCATAACCTTCTTTATAACGGTCAGGAATATAAAAACCGACATTAGGATAAATCTTTTTGAAAAAACTGTAAACGGTAGCCACAGAAGTGGTGCCATCCACATCATAATCCCCGAAAATTAAAATCTTCTCCTTGTTTTTAATCGCAGTTTCGATTCGGGAAATGGCTTTGTCCATATCCTTCATTAAAAATGGATCGTGCAATGCATTTAAATCGGGACGGAAAAAACTTTTCGCTTCCTCGAAGGTGGAAATATTACGCAACTGCAAAAGCGCGGCAATAATGCGGTCGACATTTAATTGTTCCTGCAATTCAGTAACAGCCGAATTGTTTCCGGTGTATTTTATGTTCCAGCGTTTCTCCATAAAAGTTAAGCAATGTTATGGTAAACGGCAACAACATCATCATCCTCTTCCAACTTCTCAATTAGCGCCATTACATCTGCTTCCTTTTCCGGACTTATTTCCTGTGTGGTGGTTGGAATAAATACTTTTGATGATTCTTTCAAAGTATATTTCTTTTCTTCGAGTCCAGCCTGCATTTTTCCGAAATCGGTAAACGCGGTCTGGATAATTAATTCATTATTCTCATCATCCCAGTTCAATTCTTCAGCGCCGTAATCGATCAGATCTAACTCTGTATTGTCTTTATCCAATCCGGTTGCATCTACTTTGAACATAATTTTCCGTTCAAATAAAAAACTTACCGAACCTGAAGTTCCTAACTGACCTTCAGCGCGGTTCAAATGCATGCGCACACTCGCAACAGTTCGCGTTGGATTATCAGTGCTGCACTCGATAAGCAGAGGAATACCATGAGGCGCTTTTCCTTCGTAAATAACTTCTTCATAGTTCGCAGAATCTTTATCGGAAGCACGTTTAATAGCACCATCAATATTTACCTTAGGCATATTCACAGCCTTCGCATTCTGTATAATGGCCCGTAAACGCGCATTCGAATCCGGATTTGGTCCGCCCGATTTCACGGCCATTGCGATTTCTTTTCCTAAACGTGTAAACGCTTTCGCCATTTTAGCGTAGCGTTTAAACATGGTTGCTTTCCTTTTTTCAAAAATCCTTCCCATCTCAATAATTTTCTATAAAATTAATTAATATTTTTATTTGTCCGCCATTGCGGATAATAGTCCCGATAAATCTTTTGTTAGTTCGCGACGTGAGTAACGCGCGATTTCGTTGGCATCAAAATTAATAACTTTTTTATTATAAAGCGACAAAATATTTTCTTTCAATTGTTTTTCGTCCTTAAAATCCGATATTAAACCGCTTTTCGTTTGTTTTAAAATATCAGCCAAATCCCCGTCGGGCGGACCAATCGCGAGAATCGGAACCTGCGCTGCCAGATATTCAAAAATTTTACCGGTAACTATTGCCTTGGCATTTTTGGTTTGGTTAACTAGTAATAAAAGGACTTTGGTTTTTTGTTGTTCTTTAATCACTTCGCTATGTGGGAGATAATCAATTTTGTTCACGAAAGAACTGAGTCCGTATTTTTCAATTTGCTCTTTCACAAAAAAATCAACTTTACCAACTAATTTTATTTCTAAATCCTTTTTAAAGTTTTCGTTTTCTGAAACCAGTGTTTTCAAAACTTTCCAAAGTGTTTCAGGGTTGCGGCTTTTCACCAATGTACCAATGTGTGCGATGGAGAATTTGTTATCTTTTTCTAAAGCACCTTTATAAATATCGTCTTCATCATAACCGTTGGTTATCACATGGAATTTTTCAGGTTGTTTGCCAAGAATTTTTTTGAAACCATCGCTCATTCCTTTTCCAACACTTATAACAGCATCAGCATTTGATAAAACTTCCAATTCCAGTTTTTTATGTTTAGCATCAGAAGATTTGCTGAGCATTAATTCTTCATAAAAATCAATTTCGGTCCACGGATCGCGGAAATCTGCCAACCATTTTATGTTGGGGAATTCTTTTTTTAAACCTAAACAAATTAAATGCATAGTATGAGGTGGTCCGCTGCTAATGATAACATCAACCGGATTTTTTGCGAGATAATCTTTCAGATATTTAATGGAAGGTTTAATCCAGAATTTGCGGGCATCGGGAATAAAAAAATTGCCGCGAATCCAGACTGAGATTTTTTCTGTAATCGATGGTTTTTTGTTTTCGGAAAGGAAGGATGCGTTTATTTTATCTTCTTTTTTTCTTCCTGTAAAAGCTTTGTAAAATTTATAGGGTTCGCTGATTTTTGTTTTTAGAACAACTGTTCCCTTTGGGATATCTTTTTCAAGCGAATTATCAATAACGGGCATTTCTCCGTTTTCTGCGGTGTACACGATAGGTTCCCATCCAAAATCCTTTAGGTATTTAACAAACTTAAGCCATCTTTGAACGCCTGCGCCGCCACCTGGAGGCCAATAATAAGTTAGTATCAGTACCTTTTTCATTAATCAAGGTAAAACTACTTAAAAAACTGAGCCTGAACCCCATGATTTAAACGTTTTAGATTTTTTTATGAATTTAACTGCCTGCAAATCAAAGCCATCAGAAAATTATCAACAATATTTGCAAATAGGTTTAGAATTTAACTATCTTTGCCGTCCCGTTTTTTGAGTAGCTAAATTAATGATGTGTGAGGGTTCGTCCCGCTGGAAGATTAGGAGAAGAAAGAAAATCAAAGAAATATTTAGAAATATTTGGAGGTTGCAAAATAACTTTATACTTTTGCCACCCCAATTTATGGGAAAGTTGATTGAAATGCTGGGATACTTTAATAACAAGCAGGATTAATAGTCTTGAGAAATTGTCATTAAAAGTCCCGCTTTAAGATATTACGTTCATTGAGAAATTGATTGCCAAAAATGTAGCAGGTAATTTTTGCGAATGCGAAATTATCACATGCAATGACTAAGTCGTGAGACTTAAAATTGACCCTTGAGGGATTGTGTTTTAGACATAATTCATTCCTATTATTAATATGAATAGGGATACAAACTTTTATACAATGGAGAGTTTGATCCTGGCTCAGGATGAACGCTAGCGGCAGGCCTAATACATGC
>CAZRNW010000394.1:0-4129 GCA_964601535.1 uncultured Flavobacteriaceae bacterium | reverse complement strand
TACAAACCGCTGTTTGAATGCACCACCGGTATATCAAAAAGGTTAAAAACAGTTAGCTTGCAATTTAATTTTTGTGCCAGCATTGCCGCATAAAATCCGGCGTTTAACGACGAAGGTGTAAAATCAGTTCCTGTAATAATTGTTTTCATTATTTTAATTTTAAATTAATTAAGTAATCCAGACTCAGTTTATCATTTTCCAAAGGAAGAAGCAGTAATAGTATAACTAAAATAAAACGCGGGAAAACATGCTTCATGTCCCACATCGGTTCCATTAACGAAAAAGCGAAACACACTAAAATCAAATCAAGTCCTAATGCAAATAATGTGTAATTGGTAAAAATGCCAAAAACCAAAAAAATCCCACCAACAAACTCCACAATACTGGTATAATAGGCTACTAAACTCACCAAAGGTCTGCTTATATGACGGCGTTCTGCATCCTTCATAAAAGCATCAGTTACCCCGGCCATCTTAATTTTAAAGAGCTTATCGTACCCCTGAAAAAAGAATAGAATACCGGTAAAAACCCTTAACATACTCTCTGCTACATATAATTTATACTCTGTCATTCGCTTTATTTGATACAAATATCCCGCAATCAAGCACGTACAAACATGACAAAAGTCAGTACTCTTTGTGATACTTATCAAAACCGGCCCAAGGCTTCCATCTACCTTTGACTTATAAACTTTAACAAACCAATTTTATGAAAACGAATATTATCGATCAGCACGCAGAACATACCAAATGGTTAAATGACATGTCCTTTTATAAGGACGAAATTAAAATTATGCAAAAACGAATTGAAGAGGTTGCAAGTAAAAACACCTCGAAGGAAGTTCTCGAGAAAATCGAGCATTTTCAAAACCAGCTTTTAATTCAGGATAGTAATATCAGTAAAATCCAGCACCACATTAATCATGATGAGAATGCTATAAAGAACAGCATCAATGCGAATCCTGTTGCATCTGACCACCGTTTAGCCGAAGACCATGCCGAAGAACGTAAAATGGTAGAAAGTTTTGCGAATCATTTTAAAGAACTGAAAACTGAATTGAATGTATTTTTAAGTAAATGGATGTAATAAACTTAAATCCATTGTTAAGAAAAGCCTCTGATATCAGGGGCTTTTTTATTACCTTAATGCTTGATATGGAAATAGAATTTATATTATATGTGGCTAATCAGGAAGAAAGTAAACATTTTTACGCCACCCTTCTGAATAAAGCACCTGTTTTAGATGTACCGGGTATGACTGAATTTTTACTGGATGAAAAAACAAAGTTAGGTTTAATGCCTGAAACCGGAATTAATAAAATATTAGCAGGAAATACGCCGAACCCCGCCGATGGCAATGGCATTCCGCGTTGTGAACTTTATTTAAAAAGCGAAAATCTTGATGTTTATTATCAAAACGCAATAAAAGCCGGTGCTAAAATAGTAAGTGCACCTTCATGCCGGGATTGGGGCGATTTGGTAGCCTATGTAGCCGATCCTGACGGACATATTATTGCCTTTGCGCAAAAACTTTAAAAAAACTGACGAGTATCAGTACGAAAAACTGACTTGAATCAAGTCTGTTCCTTTATAGCCATAGTACTTTTGGTATATAATAAAAACCAAAAATTATGGCAACAATAGCAAAAACATTTAACCAGTCGCAATCCAATTCAAACGAATTAAGTTTAAGCACACGTTACAACAAACTTATTGAAGATTTAAAATTCAGTCATTTCGGATTAATCAGTATGGCTATTTTAGTTGGAAGTATTATGGGCGGCATTGCTGCTATGTTTGTATTTGAAAATCATGCACCACTATGGCAATTCATAGTTGGTCTTACATTTTCGATGGCAAATTTAGTAGCATCCATTGCTCAGGCACCAACCAAATGGGTATTTAACCTTTTTGTTTTATCACTGCTTGTGAACTCAATTTTGATTATCGCAAACAGCTTCTAGGTTTAAGAGGTTTTAAGGGAATTATCTTAAATCGAAACCCGCTTGTTGTAAATCGTCCCAGAACGCAGGGTAGGATTTATTTACAACATCCGGGTTTTCCATTTTTATAAACGGAAACTTTAAGGCTAAAGGCGCAAAACTCATGGCCATCCTGTGATCATTATAGGTTGAAATAACTGAATTATTTTTTGAAAATTCCTTCGGCGGATTTATACGTAAAGAATTATCCGTTGCCTCTACAACTGCACCTAATTTCTCTAATTCCGTTTTTATGGCGATAATTCTGTCTGTCTCTTTTATTTTAAGTGTTTGCAATCCCGTTAGGTGAGCATTAATACCCAAGCCAAAACAAGTCACCGCAATAGTTTGTGCTATATCCGGACAATTTGTAAAATCATATTCAAACTCTTCAGCACCTTTTTGCTTGGTACGTAACGAAATTCCTTTCTCGATAAATTCTGTCCGCACGCCCAACTTCGCATACAATTCAGGCAAAATGGAATCAGCTTGCAAACTTATCTGATCCAAAAAACGTAATTCAACTTCTGCTCCCTTTGATAAAGCCACCAAATTAAACCAATAAGACGCAGCCGACCAATCGGACTCCACCAAAAACTGATCGTTAAGCATATTGAACGGCGCGGGACTCACGACTAATTTTTTTCCATTAAACATAACATAAACCCCAAACAATTTCAAAAGTTCACTTGTCATTTTAATGTAAGGAAGTGAGACTATGTTTCCTTTCAAAATGATTTCAAGGTCCTCGCCTAAGGCCGGTGCAATTAACATTAAGGCTGAAATATACTGACTGCTGATGCTTCCGTCGATTTCAATTCTTCCGCCATGCAATTTTTTTCCATTTATTTTAAGAGGAGGAAATCCTTCTTTTTCGACATAAGAAATGTCGGCGCCTAATCCTCTTAAAGCATTTACCAATTCTGCGATCGGTCTTTGTTTCATCCGATCGGAGCCGGTGATAATCCACGTGCCTTCTTTAACAGACAAGTGAGCAGTGAGAAAACGCATGTCTGTTCCCGCGTGATTGATATTTACGGTGCCTGACGTTTTTCCTTTAACCTGACCCAGTGCCTTTGCCAATAAAATAGTATCTTCCGAATCTGATAAGTTTTTGAAATGAATGGGTAATTCTGAAATAGAACGGATCATCAACAAGCGGTTGCTGATGCTTTTAGAACCCGGCAGCTCAATAGCTGTATTTATGTTTCCCTTAGGAGGAAAAATCTGAATCATTCGGTTAAAGAATTATAATACTCAAGAGAATCCAAAATCTGATCAGGAGTGACTGTTTCATTTATTTTATACTTCCCAATACCATTTAATAAAGCACACTTAATTTGCAGCTTAGTATTTTTCTTATCATTAATAGTTGCTTTAATAATCTCGCCAAATAATAAAGCAGGTAAAGGCGATAAAGGAAACTTGTGAACTAATGTTTCAGTTATATCACTGAATTCGGCTTTTGTAAGTAATTTTTTATCGAGAGAGATTTTGCTTTCACAAATCATTCCCATTAGAACCGCTTCACCATGTAAAATATCCGCTTCACTGGCGAGCAACACCGATTCTATAGCATGACCGACAGTGTGACCAAAATTTAAAGCCTTTCGCACTCCTTTATCATGGGGGTCTTTTTTTACAATATTATTTTTAAGTGTGATACTTTTTTCAATGATTAAGGAATCGACGTTTTTCCCGGCAATTAATTTTTTCCAGAAGGTTTTATCTGAAATCAATGCCATCTTGTAAACTTCGGCCATACCATTGGCGATGTGTCTCTCAGGAAGTGTTTCCAAAAATGGCTGATAAACAAAAACACCTTTTGGTTGAGTGATTGTTCCAATACTATTTTTTAATCCGGCAAAATCAATTCCTGTTTTTCCACCCACGCTTGCATCTGCCATGGCGAGTAATGAAGTCGGGATATTTACAAAATCTATACCGCGTTTATAAACCGATGCAATGAATCCGCCTAAATCAGAAATAACACCACCTCCTAAATTAATCATCAATGCATTTTTATCAGCATTATAACTAATCAGGGTTTCCCATAACTGCGAACAAAGCTGTAAACTTTTTGAATTCTCACCACTTTCTATTTCAAAAACTTCTGCATCTTTTAGCTCCTTGCATTGTGTAATTAAT
>CAZRNW010000393.1:0-4153 GCA_964601535.1 uncultured Flavobacteriaceae bacterium | reverse complement strand
GGCGAAGCTCACAATGAGCATAAGATCCAATATAAAGGCTTAACGCAATCGCTTCATATATTTAAGGAGTCCTAATAAATGAAAGAAAAACTTTTAATGGCTATGCATTCCCTAAAAAACGCTAATATCCCATGTTTGGGATTTATTGCTGTTACTGCTCATATAGTTATGAGTGGCGCAGGAATTGGTGATGCTATTGCTTTAAGTGCAATTTGTGCTTTATATGGTTATAAATCATATTTAGAGAAAAAAGAAGTCGATCTTCTTAAATCTGTTGAAAAAGAATTAAGTACTATTAAATCTGAAGTTTCTTCTCTTAAATTAAAAAACTTCCAAACACCTACAGCTCCTAAAGAAGCAGCTAAACGTTTCTTTTAATAATATGTCTAATGACATTTTATTGTTAGCTGGAAAAAAGAAAAAATCTGAATTAATTCAAGATATTACATATCTTTCTCAACTTGCTGCAGCTCAAGATATACAATTAGATAAATTAAAAAAAGAAGTTGATAGAAAAAATTCTGAAATAGAACATTTGAAAAAAATGTTAGAATCTATTGCTCCTCCTATTATAAAACTTGAATCTCAACCTGAAGAAATTGTTGCTGAATCACAACTTAAACGTCTTAGAGATATCGCTCAAGGGCGAGATCTTACTTTAGAAGAAGCACGTAAATTTGAAATATTTTCAAAAATAAAACATGCTACAGATAAAGTCAAACCGATTATTCCTCAATGGACAGCGCTACCTGAAAGTATCCAAAATAAGGACCTTTTACAGATAGCTGAAACTAGTACCTATAAGGAACAAAATCCTGATGACACAGACCAATAAATATAGCGATACACAAATTCAAGAAGCTCGAACTCGTCTTTGGTATATGGGCAATCTTGAATGGAAATTAGATTTTGCTCAAAAAGAAGTCTATGAAAAATGGAAACAGATTAAAGTTAAAACTTCTGTTTTAAATCTTAGTCGTCGTGTTGGAAAAACATATTATTTAGCAGTTCTTGCCGTTCAACAGTGTCTTCAAAAACCAAAATCAATAGTTAAATTTTTACAACCTGAACAAAAAATGATTCGTGTAAATATTCGTCCAATTATGGATAAAATATTTATAGATTGTCCTGAAGAACTTCGTCCCGAATTTAAAACGATGGATAATATTTATCGTTTTAAAAATGGAAGCGAAATTCAGCTTGCCGGAACTGATAATGGAAATGCTGAAAAACTTCGTGGAGGAGATGCTGAAATGTGTCTTATTGATGAAGCAGCTTTCGTTCAAACAGATCTAAAATATCTTATTCGTTCCATTTTACTCCCTGCTACAATATTAACTCGTGGCAAAATTATTCTTTCATCTTCTTCTCCAACAGATAGTAATCACGATTTTGCTAAATATATGGAAGATGCTGAACAAAATGGTACATTAATTCGAATGACGTTATTTGATGCCTTAAAAATTCATAAAACAATGAAAAATCCTCGATTTACTGAAGAAATAGTCCATGAGATTATTGCTGAGTATCCTGGAGGTATAACAAATGATGATTTTCGTCGTGAGTGTCTTTGTGTAATTCCAAATAATTCAGATAATTCTATTATTCCTGAGTTTAATTCAGAAACAGAACAAGATATTGTTGTTGAATGGAGTCGTCCCCCCTTTTCTGATAAATATGTTTCAATGGATATTGGATTTAAAGATCTAACAGTCGTTCTATTTGGTTATTGGGATTTTGAAAATGCAGTTCTTGTTATTGAGGATGAATTCAAGATGAATGGCCCCCAAATGACCACAGATCGATTAGCGAAAGATATTAGAAATAAAGAAATTGAACTCTGGACGAATAAACTGACTAATGAAACAGAAAAACCATATCGTCGTATATCAGATAACAATCCAATTGTTATAAATGACTTATATAGACTACACGGGTTGAACTTTTTACCAACAGCTAAAGATAATAAAGAGATGGCAATCAACCAACTTAGAATGATGGTCCAATCTCATCAAATTGTTATCAATCCACGTTGTAAAACATTAATAACTCATATGAGAAATGGAACTTGGAATAAGAAAAGAGATGATTTTAGTCGGAGTGGTGATAGTGGTCACTATGATGCTATTGATGCGTTAGTATATTTGGTCCGAAATTTAGATAAAACTCATAATCCCTTTCCTAAAGGCTATAGATATGGCCATTTAAACAAAGATGGGGGTTATTTTCTTAATCCAACTGCATATGAAAAGCCTGAGCATGGAACATTTAAAAAAATGTTCGGATTAAAGAAAAAATAACAAGTATTAATAGAGGTTTATATGTCAAAAGTCTACTTTGCTGCTGATGAACCCAAGAAAACGGCGGATTATCTTTTAAATCAAGCCAATTTCTGGTATCGTGAGCTAAATGCTAATGGTTATCTTCAAAAACTCCGAATGATGTGGGCGGCTTATCATGGTGCTTATTATACTGATTTTAGTAACAGTCATAGTATTAATTTCGGCGGCGAACAAGGAGAATTAGCTAACTTATCTATTAATCATTTAAGAAACTTAGCTCAACACATTATAGTGATGATTACCTCTACTCGTCCGGCACTTCAGGCTCGTTCAGTTAACACTGATCATAAATCTCTTGTTCAAGCAAAACTCGCAAACGGTCTTTTAGATTATTATATGCGCGAAAAACGTCTCGAAGAATATCTTAAAACAGCCGTTGAATATGCCGTTGTTTTAGGTTCAGGATATATTAAAATGGAATGGAACTCCATGTTAGGAGATGTCTATGATTTTAATGAAGATACAGGTATTGAAATTAGAGAAGGTGATCTTCAATTTTCAAATCTTTCTCCTTTTGATGTAGTATTTGATGTTAGTCGCGAAGATCAGAAACACGATTGGGTTTTATGTCGTTCTTTTAAGAACAGATATGACCTTATAGCTCAATATCCAGAATATGAAGAAAAAATATTAGCTCTTCCAAGTAAGGCTGATCTTCAAAGTCATTTTGTTGAAAGTGGATTTTTTAATCAAACAGATTTAATACCTGTTTATGAATTCTACCATAAACGGTCGGAATCTATGCCTGATGGTCGCTATCTTTTATTTTTAGATTCGGACATTACTCTTATTGATTCTCCTATGCCTTATCGTGATCTTCCTGTATATCGTATAGCTCCTTCTAATATATTAGGAACTCCGTATGGATATACGCCACTTTTTGATATTCTTCCAATTCAAGATGCTATTAATTCTTTATATAGTACAATTTTAACAAATCAACACGCTTTTGGTGTTCAAAATATTTTGGTCCCTCGTGGTGCTGATGTAAGTCTTAGTGAGTTATCTGGCGGATTAAATGTTGTTGAAGCTAATTTACAATATGGTGAAATTAAACCATTACAATTAACTCAAACTCCTAAAGAAGTTTTTGATTTTATTGGTATATTAGAACGTGCAAGTGAAACAATTTCTGGAGTAAGTGCTGTTACTCGTGGTAATCCAGATCCAAGTCTAAAATCAGGAACTGCACTAGCCCTTGTTCAAAGTATGTCTTTACAATTTATGTCCGGTCTACAACAATCATATGTACTGATGATTGAAAGTGCCGGGACCGGTATTATTAATATATTAAAGGATTTCGCCTCTGTTCCCAGAATTGCTATGATTGCTGGAATTAAAAATAGAACAAATATGAAGGAATTTACTGGCGATGATCTTTCATCGATAAATCGAGTTATCGTTGAGGTATCTAACCCCTTATCTAGAACGACCGCAGGTCGTGTTGAGATGGCCGAACAATTATTACAAATGGGAAGCATCACAACTCCTGAACAATACTTTCAAGTTATGAATACTGGAAATTTAGATGTTATGACTGAAGGGACTGTAAGTGAATTAGAAACTATTCGTTCTGAAAATGAAATGATGGCAAATAAACAAGAAGTTCTTGCTATTGCTACGGATCATCACAATATGCATATTAAAGAACATAGATGTGTTCTTGCTGATCCTGATTTAAGAAAAGATCCCGAATTACTTCAGAGTGTTTTAGCTCATATTCAAGAACATATTAATTTATTAAGAACAACTGATCCTGATCTTTTAATGATTATTCAAGAACAACCTCTTAGTCCCCCTGGTGGATCTCC
>CAZRNW010000392.1:0-4171 GCA_964601535.1 uncultured Flavobacteriaceae bacterium | reverse complement strand
ACTATCATCAGTTTGCCATTTTCCGCTCAGGTAATTAGAATTATACGTGCTGTATCCATTCAGTTCAGATGACATTATTTTTCCATAACTATTCATTCCATTTTTCTTTTCTTTTTCACTTAGTTTAGGTCTAAGAGACAAAACTGATTTATAACTTATTTCAACCCCGGCAATCACGCTCCTTGCGGAATAATCATCGTCTTCACCACCAAGCTCCAATAAACCTTCATCAAAAGTTCCAACCTTTGAGAAAACACTTTTTGAAATAATAAAATGACTCCATGAATTATTGATTATTGTCAATTCATTACCCTTCAATATTTTTTTTACTTCCTCCCTCAAATTGGGATTAATATCCAGGTCGTCATTTAAAATCATAATATTATCATTAACTGCCTCCGAAACTATTTCGTTCCATATCTTACTTAACCCAACGGCTTCTTGATGTGTAATTAATTTTACGTTAGGGAATTGTTTGCAATACCCTGCTATTTCTTCCAGATACTTAATTTGTTCTTCCTTCTTAAAATGACCATTAACCACAACTATTATTTGTTCATGAGGGAATAGTTTTGCTACTTTGATTATCAAGTTTTTAAAACAACTTTCATAGCGGCCTAAAAAAGTGGTAATTCCAATTGAGAGATTTAAAGTTTTCTCATTCTTTATTTTACTATCTGCAATTAACCAGCATAAAGCTGATAGTTCCCATTTAATTCTTCTAATTATTTTTTCCGCAAGCTTCACGGGTCAATTTTATGGTTCTGCTTTGCTTTTTTTACAATATCATTAACTGTATCGGAGTCAGAAATTGAAAACGGTAAACGGGGGGCAAAACTTTTCTCATTTTCGTTTTGCTCTATCCCTGAATTTATATAATGTTCTGGATTTTCAAGAAATGTTTTTATGACTTGCTTAATCTGTAAGCATTGTAAATTGTATAAGTCACCAAATTTTTGATTATCATTTATAACGTCTTTTTTCTGAATTAAAATTTTTCCTGCATCCATAACCTTTGCCAGCATGTGAAGTGTTACACCAATTTCAGGCTCATTATTTGCCAACGCATTTTCGAGAGGTTTTAGTCCTCTGTACTTAGGTAAGAGTGACGGATGTAAATTAACAGAACCAATCTTTGCATGCTTCAATACTTGCTCAGAGAAAAACCTATCATAACAACAGGACATAATAATATCAGGATTCTTAACCTTCAGTATTTCCATTTCGAAATCCTCTTTTGAGAGTGCGTTCTCTTGTGTATTAATTAATTCAATTCCGGTTTTTTGCGCGCATTCATAAACTTGATTGTAATAAGGATTTTTCGTTTCCAAATCCCATTTGGTAAATAGCTTTACTATTTCACAATTAGAAGTTTCCAACAATGCTTCTAAACCTGCTTTTCCATAACCCCAGGTCCCAAAATAAAGTATTTTAAACTTCATCAATTAAACTGGAAACAATTTGTTAGGTTTTCTATCACTTTATTAGATACCTCCATAACAGACGCCCTGTCAATATCCTGAACAATAACACAGCCGGCTCTTTTGGCGCTATCCGTAATTTCAGAAACAACATCGCCTTCTTTGCAAAAAACAAAAACTCCATTTACTTTTTTATCCTCAAGCAAGTTCTTCCAATCATTAATTTTTTTGATTGTTTTACCTTTTGGCAAATCGACATATTGTATTGCAGACGCTTTCTTGAATTTATGTACGAGATCCGGTTTTTTTCCCATAGCGATTTGAATGGCTGCTGCCTCGATGTTGACACCTGTTGATAAAGGCACCAAATGCGAAGTGATATAATCACCACCTAACCTCGCACCAAGCTCCACCATTTTTGGGCCTTGACTTGTAATTTTTACCTCAGCATGTGAAGCGCAATTATCTATGCCGAGTGCTACAATAGCTTTCTTAACCAATTCTGTGATCCCCTTTTGAGTTTCTTCATCAACACAAGAAGGCTGAATGTGTGCCATCTCTACTGCCATCGGATAAGGTGTAATAACTTTATCTGTAATTTGTATAACAGTTGTTATTCCATTCTGTGTAACACTTTCAACACTTACTTCATCACCTTCCATAAACTCTTCAATTAAAACATCTCCTGTAGAAGAAAATTTCCTGGTAATGTTTGAGTATGTGTCGATTTCGTTAAAGGAATTAATCTTGTAAACGCCACGACTCGAAAAACTATCTAAGGGTTTTATAATTAAAGGAAATTTTATTTCGCTGCAACTATTTTCTGTAATTTTTTCTGACGACGAAATGAGTCTTCCTTTTGCACAAGCAACACCGGCTTTCATAAAACACTCCTTCATTAAGAATTTGTTTCTAGCGTTTAAAACTGATTTTTGAGAAGGAAAAATAAAATTTAATTCTTCAGCCAGCTTTGCCATCAGCAAAAGAGGGTTTTCCATTTGACAAGTGACTATCCCCTTCACATTGTGCTTCAAAGCAATTTCTTTAGTTTTATTATAATCTTTTGGTTCAACCACTTCAAATACATCAGCTGTTTTTTTGGCGGGTGCATTTTCAAGCGGATCAATTACAATTGCTTTAAATCCTAAATCTTTAGCGGACTGAATTAACGTCATTTGATTTAATCCGCCGCCAAATATCAAGATTGAATCCATTAAGAGGTAAATACTTTTTTCACGGCCTCCACAACCTTAGTTCTTTCGGTTTCTGTTAAGGACGGATAAATTGGTACTCTCAGCAACCGGTTAAAAAATTTCATTGAGCCGGGCATTGCTTCATCGGTGGCCAAATCTTTATAATATTTATTTCTGTGCAATGGTGTGTAATGTACATTACTCATTATTCCTTCAGCACGCAAGGCATCCATTATCCAGTAACGGTGCTCCGGCGGAACTAAAATACCGAACAAATGCCAATTATGATTCGAATCTTTTGTTATACGCATAAATTCCAAACCGTTTATTCCGGCTAATTCATTTTTATAATAGTCTGCAATTTTTTTTCTTTCCGAATTCATCCAATCCAATTTTTCCAATTGCGTAATTCCCATGGCACCGTTGATGTTTGATTGCACATAAGAATTTCCAATATCAACATACTCGTAATAACCTCTGTCTTTGTTATCCGTTAAGAAAGAATATTTATCAGTTCCTTTTTCACGTAAAATTTTTATCCGTTCTGCAATCGCGTCATCATTTGTAACCAAAGCTCCTCCTTCACCGGTGGTTAAATTTTTTGTGCCGTGAAAACTGAAAGTGGAAACATTTCCCTGACAACCTGTTTTTTTTCCTTTATAAACAGAACCGATTGATTGCGCAGTATCGTGCACAACATATAACTTATGTTTTTTTGCAATAGCCATTATCTCATCCATTTCTGCAGGAATGCCCCCATAATCAACTGCTGCAATTGCTACGGTATTTTTTGTGATATAACCTTCTAACTTTGAAACATCAAGACTTCCGTTATCCGGATAAACATCAGCCAAAACAATTTTTAAATCGTTATACAGCGCTGCGACAGCCGTAGATGTATACGTGAAATCGGGACAAATAACCTCAGCTCCTTTCGGGAAATTTTTTACGCGGAAAGCAATTTCCAAGGCAGTAGTTGCTGAGTTCATAAAAAGCACGTGTTTGACGCCAAGATATTTACTTAATTTTTCTTCGAACTCACGGCACTCCGGTCCATCTCCTGAAATAAAAGTGGAACGCAAAGTTTTATCCACTATTTTAAAATCAGCTTCATCCAAATAAGGTTTATGAATCAGAATTGGGTTTTCTGAAACTTTCGTTCCGCCATTAATGGCAAGTAATTTATTCCCGGTATTCATTTACTAAATAGTTTTGTAATGCGAGAAACATTCGTAAAAGCTGTAAATCTTCACCAATTCTTCTATTCCTTCTTCAACGGTAATTTTTGGCTTAAAGCCAAGCTTTTCAATCTTATCGAAATTCACAATAAAATGACGGAGGTCTTTATCTTTCATTTCTGAATTTATGATGTTATAATCAACTTTTTTCTTTATCAATTCAGCAATATCTTCCTTTGAATAATTGAACTTATTATTTCCCGCGTTATAGGTACCGCCTTTCATCTTGTCAAAATTATCCATTGTGAAAATGTAACAGTCGGCAGCATCCTCTACATGAATAAAAGTTCTTTTCGCAAAACTATCGAATAACACCAGC
>CAZRNW010000391.1:0-4188 GCA_964601535.1 uncultured Flavobacteriaceae bacterium | reverse complement strand
CTTCTTCTGCAATATCCGTTAAATCACCAATACGAATAAATGGCACAACAGATCCAGTTAGCGCCCTTTTAAAGAATCCTAATTCCCATAGCCCTAGAAACACAAAGAAATAAAATTCTTTCTCCTCGTTGGTTTCTGCAATGAATACAAAACAATTACTCCAGTACATTTCCGCTGGTTTTCCTGATTGCTCACCTTTATTCAAGATGAAAAAATGAGGAGCGCTATATGTGCTCCCCATTTTATGCGTTTTGATTTTGTGTTTAAGCATAATTATGGATTTAAAAATTATGCTTACCGCTCGCTACGCTTCGCTCACCCCCATAAATCCAAAGAAAAAATAAAAACCGAAAAAAATAAAAAAGAAAGCTTAGTTTTTAGGCGGGCTGGACAAGGTTTGTCAAGGTTTTTGCAAATAAAAATACTACCTGCCAACAAATTTTCTGCTTAAACTGCAGGTGGAGATTTTTTTTGCAAAACCCCTGTGGCTTGACCTTGCAAACCTTGGCCAAGGCCGACTAGATTTGCGGACTTTTTTTATTGTTAGGTTAAGGTATCGGCGAACCTTACGGTTTACGGACTTTTTTTGTTTTATGCAGACTTCTTATTTGTTTTCTCTGGATTGATGTTAAGAGCAGTAAAAAGAGCTGCAATAAAGTCAGGTTCCTTTTGGCTAGGACCTTTACTTCTTATTTTTTTAGGGAGGCTTGATTCAAAAGCTAGATGTTTTGAATGGGGGTTTCGTGTGGGAGTTTTTATTTTTTCATGGTAGTTTAAAATTAGATCAATTAAGCTCACTTCCTTCTTTTTTATTCTATTAAAGTGTCGATATAGAAAACTGAAATCAATCATAGTCAAAGGAACTATTTTGGCAAATTCGAAAGGTGTTCTCTCTGATGAAATTTTTTTCTCAAGAATTTCTGCCAAATAACTATTTATACCAGGCATTTCAAAATGATACGCTGTCGTTACGATTACAGGAATAATAACTAGATTTCTTTTCTTCAACTTCTTATCCTCATAACGGTCAAATGCAAAACCACCCTCATTCAATTTGACTATTTGATTGTATAATTGAGTTATTCCTTTACTTTGATTTTTTGAGTTAGATACAAAGTTGTCGTCAATATGTTTTTTTATTGTGTCGAATGAATTAGAACAAATAACTTTGGTTGGCATTAAATAGTCTTTGAATTCAAAAAGTAAGATGTATTTGCCCATTCGTAAGTAACAGTCGGGAAGCCCTTCGTTTGAATCATCGCTGAATTGAATTGTAACATGTTGTTTTTGGAACGCATATTGCATAATTCCTTTAAATATCACCCTTTCCGAAACTTCAGAACCAACTATCGATTTGAAAGTGTTATAATTAATTTTGTTTTCAATTCCGGAGCGATTTTTAAAATCAAATACTGTTCCAAGATAGACAGAGTTGTAGAAGAATTTCCAACTAAGAACGATATAGGTATCATTATTAATTTTGATTAATGGTTTCTGACGAATACCTAAGAAGTCCTGTTGTAATTCCTTATTTGCTTTGTATTCATTGACATCAATACAAAGGTTGTCCATAATTTCTGTATAGCCCGGAGTTTCCTTAATTGCGAACTGATATAAGTCGCTCCCGTCAGTACGTTTATTAAGGCCAACTTGAATGACATTCATTATATCCATCATCAAATTCCAGATCGCTTCTTTATTATATAATTTCAGATAATTTTCAACGTATGGTCGATATTCTTGATTCACCCAAAAATATTCGAGGAACAAGGCTGCACGCAAATGCTGATAGATTGGATCTATTTTTTCATTAAAATCAAATTGTTTTATCACGAATGGCCAAAACATTTTTTGATACACATAATTGTCGGTTGGAGATATACTTTCTAGGTCAACATTAAATTCACTACTGAATTTGTCAATATAAGCGAAGTAAGCTTTTACAACTTGCAATTCGTCTTTGGAATTGAGTTCCTTTTTTCCATTCGACTTATAATTTTGCAGTTCGTGTTGAATGAAGTAAACTATATATATTGATTTGAAAAAGTTAGGTTGAGGATGTTTATTAATGAATGAACTAATATCGTTAAGAAATTCAGTGCGCACTTCAGGTAGCCAGTAGAATAATAACTGTGAGAGTAACTTCTTCTGAAATTCATTATCTTCTTCATCTGCCATGTATAACTGAGTATTAATTAACGACAGGTACGCAAGAATCTGATCAGAGTTAAGATGGGAAATTAATGACTGAGGGTCTTCGCATTTTGTGCCGAATAAGTCGATGTAAGAAGGGGTTAAAGAGAATTCCACAGAAGCAATTTACGAATAAAACAGGTAAAACAGCCTTGAGCTAGCGTTGGGGGAAACGGAATGGCCCGCATAACTTCTAAGATCGTGCGGTTGGGTTATGCGGGACGTCCGTTTGTGCGTGCGAGCCTATTGCGAGTGCAGTTTTGGGTGGGCGCACGGGAGTCAGTGGCTTTTTCAGCCACTGCGGGTGCAACCTATTTTGCAAGTGTGGCAAATAAATAAAATCCTTTATGCTTTGATCAATGCCACGCGCTAGCAAAACTAGGGTAAAGTGCTGCAGGTAGTTCTGTGCGTTGGGTGCAGCACTTTATCCCGCAGCCCAAAACTGCCAGCAGGCGAGCCTATTAAAAGGCAGCCGGTGGATTGACAAGCGACTGAAATTTTGGAATGAGGATTACCCAGGGATCTGCACACCTTTTTTTTCAATTGCACTTGTGCTGGCCCGGGTAACCGGAATGGAGAAATTTTAGTGGCTTGGCAAGACAGAGGAGGCTGCCGTGACGATTGCCGCCAGCCCTTGCAAAAGGCATGACAAAATGCGAAGCACCCGAAAGGTATTTTAAATTTTGCTTCCAGTGATTTCCCTGCAAATTTTAAAATGTTTTGGCGTGATCTTTTGCGGGCAAGGCATGAGGAACACCTTTTTACCTGTTCGGAGGAGAATGTTAGTTTTTTAGCAATGATTTTAATAAATTAGAGTTTCATTTTATCAAGGGAAATTATGAGTCAAGAAAGAAAGAGAGTAATGGATCAATTTAGAACTGTATTATCAGCTGCAATCCATCTGAAAGGAAAATTTGACACAAAAGAACCAGCGTCAGTTATATCTCCTAGTTTTGAATTGTTTTTAAGAGATGTTGAGTATCTAAGAAAGCTAGTGCCAGAAGAAATAATGGAAGCTGGCCACCTTTCGAGACATATTGCATGGATAAATAAGAGATTAAACGAAAACAGTCCTGAACAATGTTATAGTGACATCTGTGATATTTGTTTTAATGACATTTTTTTTATACAAGATGGGTATTTAAACTCAGTTAAAGATATTGAAGAAGAAATAAGTGATGAAGTTGGAATTATTTCAAAACAAATTCAATTACTCAACGAATCAGATTGTAATCCTACTACATGGATCTATACAACGGAGAGACTAGTGCGAAAAATATTTCCTTCGGATAATATTAATCTTGTCAAGCAGCGTTCAATACGACCAGATTTGCCCTTCACCCACAATGAAAAAAAAGGATTTATTAATTTATTAAAAGGCCTTATACTTGAAATTGAATTAAGTAGAAAAAATGTTTTGCCATTAGATAAATGGACCAAAATCCATCCTGAAATTGCAAAGGTGTCTAAATCGAGATTTGAAACAGATCACTATGGCGATGCTACTGAAGCTGCGTTTAAAGAAGTAAATGATATAATCAAAAAGGCTTATTTAAAAAAAACGGAGAAGGAAGAAGATGGAGATTCCCTAATGAGAAGATCGTTTTCACCGGGAAACCCTGTATTTTTATTAGCAGATCTGTCAACTGAAAGCGGAAGAAATATTCAACAAGGATACATGGAAATTTTTGCGGGTTCAATGAAGGGAATTAGAAATCCAAAGGCACATGCAAATATGGATGTTCATCCTGAGGAATCTTGGGAAATGATTATGTTAGCTAGCCATTTAATGAGGATGTGGGATAAGTATAACGCATGACTAAGATGAAAAAAATTACCACTATAAGGGAAAAAGATGGTGAAACTTTTATCCCAATTGTGATATTAAAATTCGGGAAGTATGATCATCTTATAAGTTTGCTTAATGAAGGAACGATATTCATTAACAGTATTAATGAAATTCGCAAAATTGAAGATAAAGAAAATTTCAGAAAC
>CAZRNW010000390.1:0-4188 GCA_964601535.1 uncultured Flavobacteriaceae bacterium | reverse complement strand
AACACTAAGCATTAGTTTGCTATTTTTGACAGGATGCGGCGCAATTAGTGATCTTATTAAGCCAACGAAGCATGGTGTGATTTATAAGGTATCCGGTGGCTTCTATGAAGGTTGCCAAGGTAAGGCTGTAAGTAAATCTTCATTTTCAGGAAAAACTATGTTAAAGTTATATTGCAATGGTTCATATGAGACTTATGAGCATTTTAACAGTTATGAATTGGAGGAAGTAAATGAGAATTGAAATTACAATAATGGTAGCACTCCTAATTAGCTTGCTCTTTTTAGTAAAAAACCTGTCTTCTAGCGAAAATTCTTTTACTGGACCACGGTTTTCGGTTGGAGACTGTATGGCTTTGAGTTATGACTTAAAACCAAAAAAAGTAGAGACAGATCCCTTAGAGAGATGGGAAACCCCTAAAAAAGAAACTCGCCGTATCTATATGATCTCTAGAGTAGAAGAGATTGGAACAAATAAATATAGAACATCTGTATTTGATAATGAAGGAGTTTATTTGTTTGAAACTTCTTCTAAAATTAGCTATGATGATATACGTGAAAAAGTAGAATGCCCAAAAGGAGTGCAAAAATGAGTAAAGAGAAATTTGTAGAATTAGCAAAGAAGATGGAAAGTCAACAAAAAGAAATTAATGCAACGCGTGATGAGTTAACTGCTGTAATGACAGCGTTAGGTATTGACACATACGCTCAAGATCCTGAGACTTTAGCGGTATATAAGATCATTAAGCCTAATGGCACTTTTATGTACTATAAAGATATTGACTATAAGCGTACTGCTCTTGAGGGCGAAAAGGGCGGAACTGTATTGGCTAAGAGTGAAGCTCAAGAAGCTGGATTTATACTTAAAAAATAACAAAAGGAGAATTTATGGGATTACGAGAAGATCAATTGGCGCAAGTCGCCGCACAGGCAAAGAAAGTTAAACGTCTTATTATCGGTGGAGTGTCTGGCCTAGTGGCTTTCATTCTGTTGATGGGATCTTATGACACAGTTCCTTATGGATCACGTGGCGTAATGGTTACAATGGGAAAAACTGGCACAGAAGTATTGGGCGAAGGTCCTCACTTGAAGTTGCCTTTTATTAGTAGCATCAAGACTATGTCTATTCGGATTAAAAAATCTGAAGACACAACCGAAGCTGCGACTAAAGATATGCAAAAAGTTATTGCTAAGATCGCGATTAACTGGACAATTAACCCTGATTCAGTAGGTCAAATGTTAAGAGAAGTTGGTTCGGAAGAATCAATTGAAGTGAATGTAATTGCCCCTGCGGTTGCAGAGGTATTAAAGGCTTCAACTTCTAAAATGACTGCAGAAGAAGTTTTAACACGTCGCATGGAATTAAAACATAGTATTGATGAGTCTCTAATTTCAAGACTTAAACAGTACGGCTTAATCGTGAAAGATATTTCACTTGTTGATTTGGATTTTACTCGTGAGTTTAATCACGCTGTTGAGCAAAAGCAGATCGCCGAACAGCAAGCTAAACAAGCTTCTTATGTGGCCGAGAAAGCTACTCAAGATGCGATTGCTGCAGTAAATGCTGCAAAAGGTCAAGCTGATTCATTGTTGCTTAACGCAACTGCTCAAGCTAAAGCTCAGAATTTACTAAGACAATCGTTAACTAAAGACGTGCTTGCTCTTGAGTATTTGAAAAAATGGGACGGAGTATTGCCAACAGTAATGACTGGCAATGGCGGTGGAATCATGATGAACATCAATCCATCTGGTACTGGTACTGTTAAGAAAACTGAAGAGTAATTGAATTTGCAGTGTGTAGCTCACTGGATAGAGAGCCTCGTCGCCTTAGGGCTTCGAGGAGGTAGCAGGTTCGATTCCTGCCCACTGCTTAAATATAAGAAAAGGAGAGACCCTTAAAATATGGCTTCCTTTTCTTTAATATTTTCATTATTGTGCTTTTTCCTATCTTTAATTCTTTAGCCGCATGTGAAGCAGATGCGAATATCTGATTTGTTTGATCGCATTTTATGGGCTTTTGAAGCTTAAGACGTATGCTTTGTCTAGCGTATTCCGGTAGCTTATTTCCCATTTTAGCTTTTGATATATTTGCTCTATGTGTGTCGCTTTTAGATTTTCCACTAGCAGCAGCTGACATTTTTATTTTAGTTTCTTCTGAGGGAGATTTTCCAGTTTGAATGTCTTTTCTCATTTGCCTAAAAGCTTCTGAATGAACCCTACCTTTGTTAGCCTTAGAAATTTTATCCTTAACTTCTTGAGTTAAAGTTTTTCCTTCTCCGCCCGAAGTTAAATTATAACCATAAGGAGATATAGTATTTTGCTCTTTGATGAATTGAGATTCTTTTTTATTTAATTCTTCTAATGAGTTACAAATAGCCATTATTTCAATCGTAAAGTTTTCTTTACCATATTTTAACAAAGCAGAGGCAATAGCTACACATCCACTGCTTTTGCTGTTGTGTTGACTCCATCTTTCCTCTAAGGAATAAATTGTTTGTCCAATATAAGCTTTTAAATTTATAGTATTTGTGATCTTATAGATTATCATGTCTGTAAGATTAGGTCGTTATGAATTTAGTAACCTAGGTTATTAGTCTTTGTCGATCATTTTGGTCAAAAGGCTAACCATTTGGGTGTGCTGATTTCTTAGTTCACTACGTAAATCTTCTATTTTAGTAGCGAGATTCTTAAGTTCACCATTATAAGTTTCACGGACATGGGCAAAGTCTTTCTCGACACTAGCTCTGTGAGCTACTAGATCTTGTTCAATTTCAGCTAGACGGCCTTCAAATTCTTTTTGGACTAATTTACGCTCATTCACAGCTTTATCAATTTGAGCTTGAGATTTAGCTAAAATAGCGCCTTCATGTTTTTCTCTAGAGTATTCAGCGTCTTTCTGTATTTTTCTGACAGTAAGCCACGATCCACCAATCATTGATATTGCTCCAGCTACAGCTAAAATGGCTTCCCAGGTTACTTCCACGTTGATTCCTCCAACTCTAATAAAGATTGCGTGAGCTATGATATAGGTGGGTTAGAGAGGTAATAAATGCCAGAAAATCAAGAACAGCCGTCTTTTTTAGAGAAATTCAAGGCCCCAATAGGAACTTTATGGGATAACCATAAGATTTTCCTCATTATTTTTGGTATAGCTATTTTAGTTTACAAATTCAGAGAAGTTATTATAGACTTATTAGTGTCTAGCTCTAGGGAAGCCGTAAAAGAAGCCCAAAAGCAGGATCAGACCCTACGTGGAGAGGAAAAAGCAGCCAATGACCAAGCTAATCAGCTTAGAAAAGAAGCTGCAGATCTTTCTACAAATAAACCCGTAATCGGTGAGGATTGGAATAAAAAATGAAAAAAGCAATTTTAGCAGTCGGTGTTACGCTTTGTCTTATGGTAGCAGTACATAAAATCTATAGTTTTCTAGATAGTCGCAAGCCAGTAGCGGCAGTTGGTGAATGTCTTCTTGCTTTTGATCCTTCTGTAGGATCTGTAGATATTAAAATACTTGCAAATAATGATTCTGATAGAACTACCGATATTAGCATATCTTTTCAAATGGGATTCGCCAAAGTAAGAACTGGAGCTAGAGTTACCTACGATGAACTCAGAAGTATTAATGCAAATAAAGTTGAGTGTGTTGAATGAAGAAATTCTTAATTGCATTAATCATAGTCAGTCTTTTGCCTATTTCATCATTCGCTGAATGTGATTTCACAAATGGTAAAGGCGTTAACAAGGTTGAGGGTGGATATCTGTATAGTCCTGAATGCCACGTGGCCGTAGGCCAAATGAAATATGATCTTGGAGTTAAAGATTTACAGCTTGATAAGCTAACTAAGGCTTTGGATTTAAAAGATTTGGCGATTACTAAAGCTGACCAAAGGGCTGACATGTGGATGAATACTGCTTATAAACTTGAAGATCGTATCAACGCAATTGATAGCATGCGCCAGTCAAATCAATACATCGTTTTTGGATTAGGTATGTTAGCAATGTTTGCTGCAACATACGCTGCTTCTCAGTTACATCGCTAAACTACGCGTTTACCGTGAGCTTTTACAAATGGATTTAAACTCTTAGGAGTTATGAAGTCTATGTCTCCTGGAATATCTATTCCAAGAATGTCTTCGCAGAATAAAGCACCAAGCTCCGAGCAAATGAAGGTTTCTTTACCATCACCATTAA
>CAZRNW010000389.1:0-4192 GCA_964601535.1 uncultured Flavobacteriaceae bacterium | reverse complement strand
GGCAGCGCGTTCATCAATCATTAAGCGCTGAGGTGATTTGCCATTTGAAAAATTTAAAGCCATGATTAAATGCTCTATCATGTGTTGCGAAGTCATTTTTCCAAAGTGTGGGCGGGAATCAGGAGACAGTTTTTTCAGGGGTTCAAGAATTGTGATTAGGTTTTGGAGGTTTGGTTTTTTCAACTCATTAATTTTTTTTTCAAGACAAGTTTTACAAAGGCATGTATCCGCATCAAGCGGAACAATGTTTGGTAAAGCGCAGCACCAGCAAGGTGTTAAATCGTTGGCACCGCAATTAAATTCTTTTCCGCACGCGGGACAGATATTCATCGGCCGGGATTTAGGAGTGAGTAAATAGCCGAATCCAAAAATTTCCCTTCCCAAAAGAAATTTTCCTTAAAATAAGCTTCGCGAACAAATCCGCACTTCTCCAGTAATTTTTGAGAGCCTGTATTTTCAGGATTAATATTGGCTTCAACCGAATGCAGTTTCATCACCTTAAATCCGTATTCAAGAACAGCTTCCGCAACCTCATGCATAATTCCTTTTTTCCAATAATCAGGATGCAAGGCATATCCGAATTCGGCGCGATGATGTTCTTTTTTAATATTCAGGTAAACAACAGTTCCTATAAGTTTGGGTTCATCTTTTAAAGTGATTCCCCATGTGATAATTTCATTTTTTTCACGTAAATCAGCAATCAAATTAATAAACGTTATTGTTTCATCAATATTCTTTGGTCGTGGACGTTCAATATATTTCATAACCCGGTTGTCAGTGCGCATAAAAAACAATTCAGGGGCATCTTCTATAGTAATCTGCCGCAGTACAAGACGCTTGGTAGTAAGAGTAGGGAAGGGAGTGAAATTAAGTGTAAGCATGAATAGTTCGTGTATTAATCGATTTTAACCGGAGATTATTCCTCTTCATTGTTTTTCGGTTCAGTTTTTGTTCCTCTTCGTTTAAGTTCTATCCAATTAGTAATGCTGCTATAATTTGTTAAGAAGTAGTATGCAATTAATACCATTAAGATATCATGTGCAAAATTGAGGGTATTAAATTGATGGGTTGTAAACGGAGCCACTCCGAAAAAATCATATTTACTTTGGATGAGTAAATAAATATTCAGAATTAAGGATACAATACTTTGAACGAAAATGAAGCCTCCGATTATTATGATGCAAACCTTAATAATGTCGGATTTATGAAAATTCATTTCGAATTTCTCTTCTTTAAATCCTTTATCGAGCTCTAGTTTTTCTACAACTTTTTCGCTTTTAAATAAAATGTGACGTAGAATTATGAAGTAAATAAAAAATATTGAAACCGTAAAAAACAATTGATAAATTATTATAGCATAACTACCGGAATTTATTGCAAAATCAACCGTATTTAAAAATTTTGGAAAAACCAGAAGGATATTAAGAAGTAAAAGAAGTCCAAAGACTTTTGTAATTATAATGAAAAGTGATTTGGGTGACATGCTGAAAGCTTATTTAGATTTATTAATAATATTTTAAATCGTACCGGTTTATTTTTTCTTCGGAGGTGCTTCTTTTTTGGCGGGAGTAATTTTTTTGCTTATTTCCTCTCCTTTATCATCAAAAATAATCTCCATTATAGTTCCATTTTCATAGGTATATTTATAATTCCCAACCCATCGGTTATTTATCCAGGTGCCTTCTTCCTCAACATTCCCGTCCTGGAAATATAAACTGCATGGTCCGTGTGGTCTTCCGGCAGCGAAAGATATTTTATTTTTAATATTGCCGCTAGGGAAATAATCAATCCACACCCCCTCTTTCCGATTATCCTTATACATTCCTTCCGACATTTTTTGATGAGGGGCATAACCGGATTTTGGGTTATGCCAACCGGAAATAACCCATTTGCCTTGTCTCTTTCCATTGGCATCGGTCATGTTAATCGTGTCTCTGCTATTTATTTCGAAATCCTGAGCATTTAAAATAAAAGAAACAACCATTAAGAATATAGTCAATGATGTTTTCATGATACTGATATTGAACTTATAATTTCTTTTGATTTTATTTTTTATTCGGAGATACTTCTTTTTTAGCGAGCGTCAATTTCTTAGTAATTTCCTTTCCGTTATTATCGAAAATTATATCCAGCACATCGCCATTTTCAAAAGTGTATTTATAATTTCCTACCCAGCGGTTATTTATCCAGGTTCCTTCTTCTTTCACTTTTCCGTCCCAAAAATATAAATTACAGGAACCGTTTGGTCTTCCGTCAACATAGGTCATTTTATTTTTAATGTTTCCGGTTGGGAAATAATCAATCCAAACACCTGTCTTCCTGTTATCTTTATACATTCCTTCCGATACTTTTTGTTCAGGCTGATATCCGGGATTTGTAGTATTTTTTCCGAAAACAATCCATTTGCCTTGTCTTTTTCCATTAGCATCTGTCATGTTGATGGTATCAGTCCTTATTTCATAAGATTGAGCTGTTGCTGATAAACTTATTATGAATAGTAATATCGTGAGAGCTTTTTTCACAGGAAAATTTTGATACAATTTACGGAAAGAAAAGAGAAATATCAAACAGGGTTATTGCTGACTTTTCTTCAAAAACTCGATGCCAATATTGAATTCCATATAGTAAGGAACCTTGGTTTTGCCGCAAAAAGCGGGGGCGTAATTGGGCATAAGGCTTACAATACGCTTGGTTTCGTCCTCAACTTCCTTGTCGTCCTTTAGCGTAAGCATTTTCAGGAAACTTAAAGAGCCATTGGGTTCAATAATCCATGCAAAATGAATTTTATCTTTTTTCTTATAGGTTTTTGCCGGCAGTCGGAAATTGGCCTGGGTAAATTCAATTAAACTGAAACCAAAAGGAGCGCTTCCGTTAATGTCGGCAACGGTATAATATTCACGCTTCGATTCTTTATCGGTTTCGGTTTTACATCTTCCTGCCACCTGTGCATTGATGGTTTGAATTACTAAAAAAAATAAAAGAATATAGATCGGCTTTTTCACGCTTTTAAAACTACAAAATTTTAATGGAAAACAAAATTCAGGGTTTATTCCTGCCAACAAAGCGGTCTTTATCTGTTTAAAATGAGATTGCTCTTTTTGTGTTTTTGTTGATTGATACCTATCACCTGAATTCTGGCAGAAAAAACTTTCATAAATCCAGAATTACTTTCAGATTATATTTTAATTTTTCAGTTTGGTCTTTAGTCAAATGCCCTAGTCTTTTGATCAATCTTCTGTTATCGATTGCCCTTATCTGTTCAACCAATATATCACTTGGTTTATGTAATTGTGATTTTCTTAAATGTACTCTCAATAATTCTATTTCAGAATTAACCTTCGTAGTTATCGGACAAATAATTGTAGAAGGATGAAATTCATTCAACAAATTAGTCTGAATAACAACTACCGGCCTTGTTTTACCGGGTTCTGTTCCTTTTGAAGGATTCAGGTTTGCCAGCCAAATATCAAATTGTTCAATCTTCATCCATGAACTTTTCAAATTCGGCAAGAACCTCCATGGAATCCTTACGGGAAAGTTTAGATTCCTTTAAGAGTTGTTTCTTCAATAATCTTCTTTTGTTAAAGAGATTGTAAAGGTTAACAGCTTCATTTATGTAACGGTTTCGTGCCAAATTTAATTTTGTTGTAATATCTTCTGCTTCTTTAAATATCTTGTCGTCTAGCTTTAATGATAAAGTCTTCATGGCGTATGTTTTCCCAAAGGTATATACTTTTTGTATATACTCCAAATTTACCGCCAAATTATCTGCTAATTGCATATTTTTAAACCGAATTTAGTAAAGCCAGCACATCATCGCCGTATTTCAATATTTTCTGACTGCTAAATCCTTTGATTCGTGCGAGATCTTCAAGCTTCCTTGGTTTTATTTTAGCAATAGTGACCAGCTCAGAATTATGGCAAATCATGTAACCCGGCATACTGGTCTTCATCGAAATGTTATGTCTCCAGGATTTGAGATGCATTAAAATTGTTGTCTCCTCTTTATTTAATTCTGTATCGGCGGGAAACGAGATCTTCTCGCTTGGCACTGACATAATGGAATCCTGTTTTTTGTTTAATTCGTTATCGTAATAAACTAAAATTGACCAATATTTTCCATCATCGGAAATAAATTCAGTGGCGGTTTTCCTTACCGTTACTGAGTCCATAAACCGGTTAATGATTTTTT
>CAZRNW010000388.1:0-4224 GCA_964601535.1 uncultured Flavobacteriaceae bacterium | reverse complement strand
GTAAACGCGCAGAGTTCATTAAAAAGATATATACCAATTATTGCAGGTCCGCTTGTTGCCGCCGTACTCTGGATTTTTTTTGATTTGCAGCCGCGGAGTCCGAAAGTAACACTTATGGCAGGTATCGCGCTTTGGATGGCCATCTGGTGGTTTACTGAAGCTGTTCATTTAGCTGTTACCGCTTTAATTCCAATGCTGTTAATGCCTGTTTTAGGATTAGCGGATGCTAAATTGGTGGCACAACAATATACCGACAGCATTATTTTTTTATTTCTCGGCGGTTTTATGATTGCATTCGCAATTGAGAAATGGGATTTACATAAGCGCATTGCAATAAAAATATTGTCGGTTGTCGGCACAAAACCCACAAGCATTTTATTAGGTGTTATGACAACCGCCTATTTAATCAGCAACTGGATAAGCAATACCGCCACTTGTATGATGTTATTCAGTGCCGTGCTCGCTTTAATTTTAGAAACTGAAAAATATATTGATACCGAAAAACACCGCAAACATTTTGCCGCCGCGCTCTTATTAGGCCTCGCCTATTCTGCTACTATCGGCGGATTAGCTACTCCTGTCGGGACTCCTCCCAATATGTATTTTTTTAAAGCGTATAAAGAAGCTTATCCTGCCAATACCGATTTAAATTTTTTAAGCTGGTCGGCCATTGGTTTTCCTTTATCGTTTTTATTTTTAATTGCCACATTTTTTGTTCTCTCGAAATATTATTTCGAAAAGAATTTAAAAATAAATCTGTCTAAAAGTTTTTTTAAAGACAACTATACTTCATTAGGAAAATCCTGCTACGAAGAAAAATGGGTGTTCGGTATTTTTATTACCTGCGCTATTTTATGGTTCACTCGCGCTGATGTGGATTTCGGTACTTTTAAATACACCGGCTGGAATCATATTTTTAAAGAAGCGAAATTTGTCGACGATTCAATAGTTGCCGTTGCAGCAGCTTTGCTTTTATTTTTAATTCCTTCTAAAAAAAATAAAGGTGAAGCACTTTTAACCTGGGATGATGCTAAAAAAATACGTTACGATATTATTTTAATGTTTGGAAGCGGTTTTGCTCTGGCTTATGGTTTCGAAATTTCCGGCCTAAGCGGATGGCTCGCCAATTCATTAAAAGTTTTACAGGGGGCTAATCCTTTTATTGTGATTATTAGCATTTGTACGGTCGTTTGTATCATCAGCGAATTCGCATCTAACATTGCAAGTATTCAGTTAGCTATTCCTGTTATGATTGCTTTGCAGAAAAATTTAGATTTACCGCCATTGGTTTTAATGATTCCGGCTACCTTTGCTGCATCTCTTGGATTTATGCTGCCTGTGGCAACTGCTGCTAACACGATTGTATTCGGAACCAAAAAAATTGAGATAAAAGACATGTTTAAAGTGGGATTAGTGCTCGATTTTATAGGAATTGCATTGATTAGCGTATTTTGTTACTTATTTTTGTAGGAAATGATACTGGCAAAAAACATACATAAGAATTACGGCGGACTTGAAATATTAAAAGGCATTAGCCTTCACATTAACAAAAGTGAAATTATTTCGGTTGTCGGATCATCAGGTGCCGGTAAAACAACATTGCTTACCATTTTAGGAACATTAGACAGGCCCACTTCCGGAGAATTATTTATCGACGGAACAGATGTATATAAACTAAACGATAAAAAGTTAGCTGCTTTCCGTAACCTTAATATTGGTTTTGTTTTTCAATTTCATCACTTATTACCGGAATTTGATGCACTTGAAAATGTTTGCATGCCTGCTTTGATAGCCAATGTCCCGAAAAAACAAGCTGAAACAAAAGCAAAAGAATTATTGGATTATTTAGGTTTAAAAGACCGTTTTACACATAAACCATCTGAATTATCAGGTGGCGAACAACAACGTGTAGCAGTTGCTAGGGCCTTAATCAATTCGCCGAAAATAATTTTTGCAGATGAGCCTTCAGGAAATCTCGATAGCAAAACTGCCGAAGAATTACATCAGTTATTTTTTAATCTGCGTAAAGAATTTAATCAGACTTTCGTTATTGTAACACACAATACCGAGCTGGCTAACATGGCCGACCGTAAACTGGTAATGAAAGATGGTAATGTTATTTGAAAGCCTTCACTTCTTTAATTAAATCCTGCATAAATTCCAAAAAATCCTCTTCTATCGACTTTTCGTTCGCAAGAAACAAGGGCAAGGATTCATTCAATAAAACACCGTGGTTAATGCGGTATGATAAATGTTTTAATACTAATTCAATCCCTTCGATTTTCGAATATTCGTAAAAAGTATCATTCTTAATTACATAATCTAAAAATCCAATCGAAGAAACAGGTAAATGCTCTTTATTATTCTGTAAAACCACATAAAGATTCTGTGTAAAAACTTTTAAATCGACCTCCGAAAATTTTCTAAAATTTTTAGCCAGTACATAATCATAGTAAATATCTGTCAAAACCCCGCTGTAACGTTCAAATCCTTCATAAAAATTACGTTTGCTTTTAATAAACAAAGGATGGGAATCTGTAAAATTATCAATCCTGCGGTGAAGTATAACTCCCTTTCTTATCTCCTCAGGTAAATAACCCGTATCTTTTATCTTTATATGGTCGGCAATAAAGTTCCCCACCGTAAGAGACTCGTTATTAAAGGATAAAAAAGAATGCGCTAAATAATTCATATTATTTTGAAATCTAAATTTATAAATTACTTTTGTAGTATAAGTTTTATAGAGATGAAAAAGTTTATTTTAATTTTAGTGACAGTAATTCCGGCTTTCATTTCCTGCCGTAAAGACCGTACCTGCACCTGTACCAACAACGGCAATACTTTAGGAGAGTTTAAATACAGCAATGTAAGGCGCAGTGAAGCAAGTGATCATTGTGCTGCTCAGCAAACTTCTTATAATGCATCTTATCCTAACGCAACCTGCTCTCTAAAGTAATTTGAAGTTTTTAATTTACATAGCTCTCTTTCTCATTATTATTACCTCCTGCCATAAGGCAAGAAGGTGCCAATGTGTAGATACCTCAATGCAAGCTTCGCAATCGGGACAGGATACCGCAATTTTCTATGTAAACGGTTATAAAAAAGATTCGAAAAAAGCATGTACCAATTTAGCCGACAGTACTGAAACATGTCAATTAATTGATAACTAATGATGAAAAGGATTTAGATAGGAGGTTTTTGTTTAATGATGGTTTACTCCTGCATTAAACCTTATGCCTGCGAGTGCGAATATGTTTATACAACCCCTGTTCAGAAATCACATGTTTTAGTTTACTCAACTAAGAAGAATAAAGACGAAGCCTGTAGTAAAAACGACAAGGACACAAGTCTTGTTTGCAAAATAAAAGAATAGCTTAATCTACTTTTGATGTTTCGTTGGCAAGATTATTTGCCGAGGTAATATCCATCTTTACTGAACCTATAAGAATTTTTGCCTGTGCCCGTAATGGAATGTGATTTTTATCATCGGTAATCCAAACGGTTAAATCTTCTTCGCTCTTAAACACGCGGCCCTTCTGAACAATTGGCGCAAATTTAAGGCACCTAAAAGTTCCTATTTCGCATTTAATGGTTTCCTTCCCGATAAACTTCATCTTTACCGGCCACAATTCTTTATCAATAAAACTATTCAATGCAAAAATATCGCCTTCTTTAGCAGTACTGAAATCTAAATTACGGGCTGCATAAAAAGCAGAAAGCATATCCTGAATACCAACAGGCACGTCATATTTTTCTCCGGCGCCAACATCCACTTTTTTTGTATAATGATTAAATACATAATCCTGACTGAATTTCACACCACCTTCATCCACTCTACGGACAAACATCCATGGCACCATTGCGTCTTTATCAATAAATGTTTCGTAGCGGTCGCGCACCTTAAAAAACCAATCAAATGTTCCTTTCGAATAACCATTTCCCACCACATGATATACTTTACGTCCCGAGATTTCCATTACCGAAGGCTTTACTTCAAGAATGGCGACTCCCGCATCAACAATACCGTAATGCAAGCGGTAAGTTAAAACTTCACCTTCCTTAAAAGCAGTGCTTGGATTAACAGGCAAATCAATTAATCTATCATTTTGTGAAATAACAGAAACAAGTTCCTGTTTTTTTGTGGACGTATAATAACCGGCAGAACACAGTACGGCAGCAAATGAAATTGCAACAGCGTTAATGGTTATTGATTTAAAGTTTTTC
>CAZRNW010000387.1:1157-4241 GCA_964601535.1 uncultured Flavobacteriaceae bacterium | reverse complement strand
GTTATTAAAAAATTCGCAACCTTATAACCTAAAATACTATTACGTATATGTCCGAGATGCAAAGGTTTGTTTGTATTCGGAGAAGAATACTCCACCATGATGGTTTTTCCGCTGGAGCCTTCTTTTTTATAACCGTAACTTTCAGATTGTGCACTTGAGAAAAACTCTAACCAGAAATTATTACTCAGACTTATATTCAAAAAACCTTTCACCACATTAAATTTTGTGATGGCTGGATTGTTAGCAGTAATATATTTTCCTAAAACATCACCAACTTGTTCCGGAGATTGTTTAGCAGCTTTAATGAATGGAAAAGTTACCAAGGTAAAATCACCTTCAAATTCTTTACGTGTTTTTTGCAGAACGATGTCTTTCCCGTTCGCATCAATGCCGTAAGATTCAAAAAGTGCTTTCTTTAAAACGGATGTCAATAACTCTTGCGCTAACATGGGTGCAAATTTAGCAAAAGAGGCGGGTATATTAAATAAAAAAGCCCCGAATCTCTTCAGGGCTTTATCGTTAAAGGTTATCTACTATTGATAAGCGAATATCTTTTTATAGCTTTTCTTCTTATAAGTCCAGTCTACTTTCATTCCATATGGACAAGAATTTGCAACTACAGGTTCTGAGTTTCCGTTCACATCAACACCGAATAAACAATTTAAGGTAAAAGCTTTGTCATTTACCTTTATTTGAACCTCTCCTTGAACAGGAGCATGTGCACCGCAATAAGTATTCCAGATGATAGGCTTTTTAACGTCACTGGTAAAATAGTCTCCTTTTCTTGTTGTTCCCCAATTCTCAAGATTGTTTATACCGTCGTGTGAGCCTGTGCCTTCGCCAACAGCAGTGAAAACCAATGTTGAGTAGGTATAAGTAAACTTGCGGTTAATGTTATAAATAGCAGTTCCATCATTATCGAAAGATGCATTCAATCCTGAAGCACTAACGCTGTGGACAAGATTTGGCTGGCTTGCAAGAACAAGATCAACCCATGTTCCGCCTGAAACATTAGTAACGAAGGCAGTGCCATTAAGTTCAACATATTTCCCATCTGAAGTTCTGGTTACTTTATATCCGATATAATCAATCTGTAATTGGGCATTGGTGTGTTTCCATCTTACACCGCTTGTGTAGTTTAATATGGTTAATTTAATTTTACCCGTGCGTGTCCGGTTCCAACAGGATACACCATTATAATTAAGGGTAATACTGCCCATGTATTTTCCGGTGGTATCAATTGTATAAACACTTGAACATGGTCCGGCAAGAATTTTTTGCATTTCTTCCGAATTCGGCACGCCTCTTCCGTTTAATAATGCATCATTCTGTATAACCGAGTTTGCATCGCTAACGCCGGCATCTAATTCGCCTTGTGCTGATCTGTTATCGGATGAAGCCTGACCATCTTCATTCTTTGCGGCCTTTCTTTTCTTACAACCTGTAAATACTAAAGAGCCCGATAAAACAATCAGGGCTAAAACGTAGACTAATTTGTTAGATTTCATGATTTGGTTTTTTGTTTTTTATTAAGACGAATACTTTGAGGTGAAGGTTTAACGGTTATTATTAAATTGTTTATAAATTGCTGATTATCATATGATTAAACTATTCATTAAAAGTAATTCTTTTTTCTCAATTGATAGCTAAGATACTAAATTACCCAATAAAAAAGTTTTTATAGTACTGGGAATTATCCCTATATTTGCCCCTCTAAATTAATAATAAAAGAAGATAAATATGTATCTGACATCAGAAGTAAAAAAGGAAGTGTTTAAAAAACACGGAGGAAGCGAGAAGAACACAGGAAGTGCTGAATCGCAAATTGCATTATTCACACACCGTATCGATCATTTAACTCAGCATTTAAATAGCAATAAAAAAGATTTCGGAACTCAGCGCGCTTTATTAAACCTTGTTGGTAAGCGCCGTGCTTTATTGGATTATTTAAAGCACACTGATATTAATCGCTACCGTGCGATTATTAAGACATTAGACATCCGTAAATAATTTGCGGCTGTTATTTATTGAAAAGGGGCATTTCGAAAAAAGCGGAATGCCTTTCTTATTAATAATCCTTCGGCAGGCTCAGGATGACTTAGGAAATTGAAAAGAGAAAATTAAAAATAAATATAAACCGTTCCGGAAACGCCGGGACACAAAAAACAAAAAGATGCAATTAGGAACAACACACAGTTTTGATATTGGCGATGGCCGTATCGTAACTCTTGAAACAGGCAAATTAGCGAAACAAGCTGATGGTGCCGTAGTCGTAAAATTAGGCGACACTATGATTTTAGCAACCATTGTAAGTAACAAGGAAGCAAAAGAAGGTGTAGACTTTTTACCATTAACAGTAGATTACCAGGAAAAATACGCTTCATCAGGACGTTTTCCGGGAGGGTTTTTCAGACGCGAAGCAAAATTATCAGATTATGAAGTATTGATCAGCCGTATTGTTGACCGCGCTATGCGTCCGTTATTTCCGGAAGATTATCATGCGGATACACAATTGATGTTAAGCTTGATTTCTTCAGATAGAAAAACAATGCCAGACGCTTTAGTTGGTTTAGCCGCTTCAGCAGCAGTAGCAGTTTCAGATATTCCGTTTAACGGACCAATTTCAGAAGTACGCGTTGGTAAAATAGATGGCAAATTAGTTTTGAATCCGGATATTGACCAATTAGCTATTTCAACAATTGATATGATTGTTGCGGCATCAGCTAAAGACATCGTAATGGTGGAAGGTGAAATGAGCGAGATTAGCGAAAAAGAAATGTTAGAAGCTATTCAGTTCGGTCACGCTGCTATTAAAGTTCAGATCAACGCTATCAATGAATTCGCTAAAAAAGCGGGTTTAAAACCAAAACGTGAATATTGTCACGAGGTTAATGATGCTGATTTAAAAGAAAAGGTTAGTAAAGCGACTTTTGATAAAGTTTACGCGGTTGCGAAAACAGGTAATCCTAATAAAAACGAACGTAAAGCTGCATTCAAAGCGATTCTGGATGAATATAAGTTAACTTTTACTGAAGAAGAATTAGAAACCACAAAACTAAAAAAATAATTACTTGGGTTTGATAT
>CAZRNW010000387.1:0-1147 GCA_964601535.1 uncultured Flavobacteriaceae bacterium | reverse complement strand
TGAGAAATATTACCACGAAGTGGAATATCATGCTGTACGTAAAGCTACACTAGATACTAAAATCCGTTTGGATGGCCGTAAAACCAATCAGATTCGTCCGATTTGGAGCGAAGTAGGTTATTTACCTGCAGCGCACGGAAGCGCAGTATTTACACGCGGGGAAACTCAATCGTTAACTACTGTTACTTTAGGTACACCAAAAGTTGCAATGAAAATTGACGGTGCGTTTGCCATAGGTGAATCACGTTTTATTTTAGATTATAATGTCCCGGGGTTCTCAACAGGAGAAGCAAAACCAAACCGCGGTGTTGGCCGCAGGGAAGTTGGTCATGGTAATTTAGCGTTACGTGCGCTTAAAAAAGTAGTGCCCGTTGATTCGGGTTATACCATCCGTATTGTTTCTGATATTTTAGAAAGTAATGGCTCGTCAAGTATGGCAACAGTTTGTGCCGGTACTTTAGCCATGATGGATGCCGGTATTAAAATTGCAAAACCGGTTTCAGGCATTGCGATGGGTTTAATTACTGATGATAAAAATAATTACGCTGTATTATCCGATATTTTAGGGGATGAAGATCACTTAGGAGATATGGATTTTAAAGTGTGCGGTACAAAAGATGGTATTACTGCTGTGCAGATGGATTTAAAAGTAAACGGTTTACCATTCGAAGTAATGGAGCAGGCTTTAAACCAAGCTAAAGAAGGCCGTTTACATATTTTGGGCGAAATCCTTAAAACCATTTCTGTTCCAAATCCTGATTACAAACCACACGCGCCTCGTTTTGCTAAAATTGAAATTCCAGGTGAATTCATTGGCGCAATTATCGGTCCTGGTGGAAAAGTCATTCAGGAAATGCAAAAGGCAACCAATACCTCTATTACTATTACTGAAGTGGATAACAAAGGTATTGTTGAAGTATTTGGTGAAAACAAAGCATATATCGATGCAGCCATGGCCCGCATTAAAGCTATTGTAGCGGTTCCTGAAGAAGGGGAGGTTTACGATGCAACCGTTAAGACAATAATGCCTTACGGTGCCTTTGTTGAGTTTTTGCCGGGTAAAGAAGGTTTGTTACACATTAGTGAGGTAGACTGGAAGCGTCTTGATTCATTAGAAGGTGTTTTAAAAGAAGGCGATAAAATTCAG
>CAZRNW010000386.1:0-4251 GCA_964601535.1 uncultured Flavobacteriaceae bacterium | reverse complement strand
CATGGAAGTCAATGGCGACAAGGACTTCACCGGCACCATCCGCAACTATGCCCGCAACCCGGAGGAGGAGTTCATCCGCCAGCAGCGCCTGCAAATGGTGCGCTCCGTGCTCAGCCAACTCAGCAGCAAGTACCGCCTCATGATTGAGCTGCGCTACTACGAAGAACTGAGCTACGAGGAAATCGCCTCCGAACTGGAAATCCCGCTCGGCACGGTCAAGGCCCAACTGTTCCGGGCCAAGGAAATGCTTTATACCATGATGAAAAACCCCGGGGCAATGGCCTATTTGGACTCCAACCATCGGGCGAACTGATAAGCGGGCAGCTCGCAGTTGGTGGCTGCCACTTACGGATTTGAAGCCGACTAAAAAAGGTATTGGAAAATTATGATGGATAAAAAGGCTCTGGCGATGCTGGGGCCTTTTTTTTGGGTTGCTGCTAACGGCACCTCGCAAGTTACGCTGCGCTAAACTTGCGGGGCGGGGTGGATGATGCGGGGTGTGTTTTTCTTTCCTTTTAGTGGCTACAGCCAGCATACACGGCGTGACCAGCTTTTGCCAGGCATGACCGTTGTATGCTTTGCTGTCGGTTCGTATTCATTTTTCTAAACATTCATCTATCAATCTGATAAGTGTTCTTTCAATTTCTTTACTTGCCTCTTCTTCATCCGTCATCCCTCCAGAAAAAATCTTATGAATCATTCCTGATTTGTCAACAATTATAGTAGTTGGAAAGCCCCACCAACTTTTAAAAACTTCTAAAATCGTGTTTTCGGCATCAGGTATAATTTCAAATTTTAATTGATGAAACGGTAAAAAACCTTCTATAATATCTTGTTTCTCATCCGTCGTAAAAGAGATAAATTCTATATCACTCCTTTCTTTATAATGTTCGACAACGGCATTTAATCCATCCAATTCTGCCAGGCAAGGTGGACATGCCATAAACCAAAAATTTATTACACATATTTTGTTCTTTATAGTACTGTTCCCAATCTGTCTGCCTTCATAGGTGATTCCATAGAATTCTGGAATTTCCTTTCCTATCATGCATTCTTGGCTTTCAAAATAACCTTGTTCCTTACATTCTTCAATTAATTTCTCATATACACTTTGGCAAATCAAAACATTAAAGTTACAGAAAAGACAAATTAGAACTATAAATGCTTCTTTCATAATTTTTAGTTTTACGGTTGGATGTGCGACGTGGCGGCGAGCGTTGGCTTTGTGGATTGGGCTTTCGCCGCCATGTGCGCACATCCGTTGTTCTCGTTATATTTAACTTTGGGACTTGTTTTTCTTCTCACAGGCTGCGCACGAATTATCAACATTTTTATTCCAAAAATCAATTGCATCTTGCATCATTGATTTGATATTTTGTTTGATGCAATCATTCGATGACTTTATTCTATTTTTTTCAAAGTCATCAAATTCCTTTTTCATTTTCGCCTCAACTTCGTCAATTGATTTTCTTTTGTATGTTGCGAGAGTCTCATTATTGAATAATTCTATAAAGGGTTCTAAATTTGATACAGGTTCTTCATCATTAATTGTTTTTTCAAACCAAGGTTCAACATCACTCTCAACTTTTACCGCTTTCAAATTTATGAAAATCGGGTTACCTAATTGATAAGGTACTCTGAATTTCTTAGAAAGAGGGTCTAACAAAATATCTATGGCAGAATAATGACTTAAATAATTTGTAGATGGATTTGCACCTAAGAAGGCTGGCTTAAACCTATCTCTAAAATCTGGATGTACCGTACCTGCATATTGCGCCAAAATAGTAGCAATAGTTTCTCCCTTTTTTAATTTGTGAACAACCTCTTCAAATGGGTCATAACGGAATTTATCTAAATTTAAATAAAAATAAGGATGCTTTAAAGATTTATTCAAAAATACATCCCAATTTATTAGTTGTATGTTGTTTTCTTCGTCACGTTGCCGAGGTTCTTTGAATATATTCTTGAAAATACACTTATTAATAAATTCTGCTGTTCGCTCAGTCGCTCCATATAGATTAGGTTTTGCTAATTCTTCGTCAATAGCAATTAGTGCATGTGAGCCTATACGGTTGCTTTTAATAATATCTCGTTCTATTAAAACGTAGAAATAATAAAATGCTTCTACTTTGATAATATCAATTGCAAGTTGTAATGCTATTTTAGGCAAATTGGCATTCTTTTTAACAAGTCTCAGGATTAATGAGATTTTTTTTATTATTTTAACAAATTGAATGACTTTGACTATCACCTTGTAAATATCTTTAAAACCTTTAAGTGCTTTTAATAAGTTTAAAATATTTTCTATGTTGTCAAGTCCACCTCTGCTAATATAGACTGCTTTTAAAAATATATTGATTGTTTCTCTCAACTTAGTTGTTACAAATTTATCCTTACCATATTTTTCTAACGATTCATATCTCCCCAGAATATCTTTAACTTCTAAGGTGTTAAAATAAAATCTATCAAAACTAACTAATTTGATTTCTTCAGGTTTGACAATTTCTATAAACGGCTTTGTTATCTCTTCAACTTTTTTTTCTACCTTTTCTATTGCTTTATCAAAAATATCATCAATTACATTAATGAATGGTACATCTCGGAAAATCCCATCAGCATATTTATCAATTACATCGCTGTAAGACTCAGAAGGCAAATCCAATTTCTCTTGCAAAAAACCAGCGATTAGATGAAAAAACGATGCTGCCATATCGTTTTTTTCAAAAAAACCAGTAAAAATATTTTTATCATTTTCTTGAAACTTAGAATCAATATCAATTAAAGACATAGTTAATTTATTTCGCTCATATTTGTTAAGTAATAAATTATCTAAATGAGTTGCTCCATTTTTATTTTCTTTATCCTTTTCCATTAATCCAATAACTGCATTTGCCATAAATGTCGAGTGAGCAAAGTAATCTTCAACGATGTGCAGCCCTTTGCCTAATTGGGCTAGATGATAGTGCCATTGAGACTGGCTAATTGAAGGTTTAATATTATTAATTATCGGAATTGCAATTTGTTCTTCAAAAACACTAATTCTTTTACTTGCAAGGTTGATAGATTCTTGAATATAAGTTAGAGTTTTGTAATCATTTTGATAAGGAAACCTCCTGTCGTAAAAGTTTTTGGGGTCAAAATCGCAAGGAATCGGATTAGGTACTCTACCAATGCTTAAGTCAACAGTTCTATCAATATGGTCAAAAGGATAATAACTTGTAATAAGTTTTGGGAAAATTTCGTTATATATAGACTTGTCTATATAAATTTCGGAGTTTTTTTGATAACAAAATTTAGTATATCCTAACAATTGAACGACCAGTCTAATCCCTTGCCTAATTAATTCACGCCTTTCATCTTTTTTCTTCGTAGTTAGTTTTACAACGTAAACGCTATTTATTACTGACTCTAATTGAATTCTATCAAGTGCACATATTAGGCAATTAATTTCTTCAATAATTTTATTCGTTGCTTCCCAAATTATGTCATGACTAAAATGCTCCCCTTCCCAATAATATGAAATTTGCTCTTCAAAAAATAGAAAAACAGATTCACCTTTTTTGATGATGTCTTTTGCTTTAGTTTTAATATATTTTATTAAGTCTTCAAGCAATTGCTTGATGTTCTCAATGATTTCTTTTGAAATCTCAAGTGCATTGACCAAATCTTCGTTAACAAACTGGCTCATATCTGAAATCCAGTTGCCAAGATAAATAGCACCCACATGAGCATCAAAGCCTAATGCATCTGAACGGAAGTTACCTTTCTCCCATTCAACACCTAATTTTTCTGCCAATGGCTTTAACCATGTTTCTATTTCGATTTTCTGATGACCTGATGCTTCCATTTCTAAGGGGTATTTGTGGTTTGATGATTACCTGACATTGTACTGCTTGCCGCACACATTCCCTCAATAGGCGGCGTGCCATTAACTCCTGCCGAATTACACTCTAAAATGGTTAAACTTGTAGGCACAACAAAGTCTGGGTCAATTACCTCAGACCAAAGCGGTTTGTCTGTGTACAATTCATCTACGATATCTACAAATGGAATAGTGGCAAGGTCAGCCATATCAGGATATCCCAATGTCAAAAAATTGCAAGCCTTCAATTCAAAACTTGGCGTTACAGGAATGATTACCCTTGCATATCCTGCTCTTAAAAAATCTCTCATCAATGGGTCCGGGTCATCTAAGTTATACATTTCATCCCATGAACATTTATTTGCCCAGAAATACGGGTATAAAATGTA
>CAZRNW010000385.1:0-4260 GCA_964601535.1 uncultured Flavobacteriaceae bacterium | reverse complement strand
TTACATGGAAAGGAAAAGATTTATCAAAATGGTAGCGGTTACAACCCTTGGCATGGCAACCTTTAAATTAAATACCCTCGGCAATTATATAAATAAACTTCCGGCTTCAAAAAAAATGCCTGTTCTTTTCACTTCGCATGGCAATCCTATGGATATTCCGTTGCCTCATTTTGGTAATCCGTTTCTATCTTACCTTGGAGACCTCGGCAAACAACTAAGAAAAACCTATGAAATAAAGGCTATTTTAGTTGTTTCGGCACACTGGTGTACTAATGGAAGTTTTGTAAATGTTTCTCCTTGGCCCGAAACCATTTATGATTATTACGGCTTTCCTGATAATTATTACACCTTAAAATATCCCGCCCCTGGTGCTCCTGAAATGGCAAAGGAAGTTGCCAATAAAATTCCGCAGATAACAACAACCACAGATTGGGGCTTCGACCATGGAAATTGGCCTATGCTTCGCCATCTATATCCAAATGCTGACGTTCCGGTGTTTCAACTAAGTATTGATTACTACAAATCAGCTCAATATCACTATGATTTAGCAGTACAATTAAAAAGGTTCAGAGAAAAGGGGGTATTGATTATAGGGAGCGGTGCAATAGTTCACAATTTAAAACTGGCAAGTGAAAGAATCTTTAAAGGTAATACCACTGTCTATGGATGGGATAAAGATTTCGATGATTGGGCAAAACAAAAAATTGATGATCGAGATCTGAATAGCCTAATTGGTTATGGCAAAACAAAACTTGGAAATCTTGCAGCCCCAACACCCGACCACTACCTTCCGTTGATTTACTCGATGGCATTATTGGACAATACAGATGAAATCCGACATACTTATGAAAGTCTTTTACCTGCTTTTAGCGACCGTAGTTTTATTATCGAATCAACAAAATGATTCAAAAAAACCTGATGATATGAATAGCTTGCCCCACCGAGAAGGAACAAAACCAACGACTACCCCCTCTAATCCGCATACACAATTGAATCAACAACCGGCAGATGCAACTATCATATACGACCTAATGAAATGGGCATTTTCACTTAATGATATTCAAAAGGAATACAGCAAAATCTCTGTGCCGGGTGCTCAAGCCATGTGCTTAAACCAAGATAAAACCTGCGACCACTGCAATGCTTTTATGGTAGCTAACGAATTTGCTCATTTTCATCCGCATCCCGATTATAGTATGCATTTAGGCTTGCCTCTGGTTGACGTAAAGGCAGTTATTGAAAAAGGATGGGGCGAATTACATCCTGTGGTTAATAAGGGATGGCTCCCTCCCAATTTTATTATGCTCTACGCACCAAGAAATAAAGAAGAAATTGAAGTAGCCAAGAAAATTATTTACCGTTCCTATCAATTCGCAAGGGGTGATGTAAAGGACAACTAATATTAAATCACTCACCACTAACGCAATTCATAAATGCTAGGCACTATGATCAAACAACCCTCACAATTCTTTTCAACGAATATGGACTTTACTTTTAAAGACGAACAGGAAAAACTTAATTTAATTAAACAGGGTATTACAGAATTAATGCCAGCCAATAAAATACTCGGCATTCAAATTATTGAAATAAAATCAGGCTACACTCTGATTCTCGTACCCTTTAAAGAAGAATTTGTAGGTGATTTTGTTCAGGGCAGATGGCATGGTGGTTTTTTGGCAAGTATAGCCGATACCGCAGGAGGTGTTGCAGGTGCAACAGTTCTTAATTCCCCGCTTGATAAACTTAACACCATTGATATGCGCATTGATTATCTGCATGGGGCAGTAAAAGGTGATATTTATGCCAAAGCTCAAATCATAAAAAACGGAAAAACAATTATTAAAGTTGATGTAGAATTGTTTCAAAATGAAAGAGAAGAGCCGGTAGCCCTTGCAAGATGTGTCTATAGTGTGCTTCGAAAAGAGACTTAATAATTTAGAGCGTAAAATAATTGTCGGTAAACTAAAATTTCAAGTAAAATGACAGGCATAGCAATTCCCAGACCCAAAGACAAAAGTATTTTCAGCAATGGGGGCAGAATGAAGAAAAACCCGCTGAAATTTTTGACAGACCTGAACAAAAACTACCCGGGCATAGTTGAGTGGCGGGTTTTGCATTTGAATATGGTACTGTTAACCGACCCTAAATTAGTGAGGGCAGTGCTGCAAACCAATCAAAAACAGTATGTAAAAAACTCAGCATACAAGCAGGTGAAGTTGTTATTGGGCGAAGGGCTGGTTACGAGCGAAGGCAAGTTGTGGAAGCGTCAGAGAAAACTAATTCAACCTTCTTTTCATAAGCAGTATATCAATAACCTTTTTGATGGTATGTTGAGTTGCACCAACGAGATGATAAACGAATGGAAAGTAGTGGCTGACAACGGAGGCAGAATTGATTTTGCAGAGGAAATGATGAAAATTACTCTTCAAATAATTGGCAAAACAATGTTGAGTGCCAACTTTAAAACCGAAGCAAAATCAGTTGCAGTTGCCTTAACCTACCTTTTAAAAGGCGTTGAAAAGAAAGCATTGAGCGCGGTTAATCTTCCCTTGTGGATGCCTACTGCAACTAATATTCAGTTTAAAAACAAAAGAAAAATATTAGACGCAATTATCTATAAACTGATAGACGACAGAAGAAAAACGGGACCTCAAAAAGGCGATTTACTCGATATGATGATGGAATCGAGATATGAAGATAACGGGGAAGCAATGCCTGATAATTTACTGCGCGATGAACTGATGACTGTTTTTTTAGCGGGGCATGAAACTACTGCTACTGCTCTAACATGGACTTTCTTTCTCATTAAGCAGCATCCTGAAGTATATGAGAAATTAAAGAAGGAAGTGAAAGACGTAGTTGGTGACGGTGAAATTACCTTTCAGCATTTACAACAACTGAAATATACAAAGGCTTGTTTGAATGAATCTATGCGATTGTTCCCACCTGTTTGGTTAATAGGGCGCAGGGCAACAGAAGATAACATAGTGGGCGAATATCTTATAAAGAAAGATACGGACATTCTTATATCCCCTTATATTGTTCATAGGCATCCTGATTATTGGAAAAACCCTGATGTATTTGACCCTGAACGTTGGGAGACAGAAGAAGTAAAGCAAATAGATAAGTTCGCCTATTTCCCTTTTGCTGCGGGACCAAGAATGTGTATCGGAAACAATTTTGCTTTATTGGAAGCCGATATTATTCTCACCAAAGTTATTCAGCAATTTGATTTTAACTACATCGGTAAATCAGCGCCTGAAATAGCACCGACTTTAACTTTGAGGGTTAAAGACGGGATGCCAATGCAGATTCGAAAATTAAATTGAAATATAAATTTTGGGAAGATGATTCAGGAAATGATTATTCCAGAACCAACTTATATCTAAATTTTTCACCCTTATAAACAACTTCTACGAAGTAAATACCGGGAGCTTCATTTAATTCAAATTGAAAAGTGCCGGTTTGGGTATAAGCCTTGTTATATACAGATTTACCATTCGTATTGCTTACATTGACAGATACATTTTTAAACAATCCAACATCAAAATTCACAATGCCGGTAGTCGGATTAGGATAAATCGTTGTTTGGTTGAATATTTCCTTTTCTCCAAAACCAACTGTTGAAATCAATATACAGGCTGAAGTATCTACACAAGAATTTTTCGTTACTTCTACGGCATAGCTTCCATTGCCAAATGCGGTAAAAGTTTGATTTGTTTCCCCCGGCAGAAAAGCAAAACTGTTCTGACAGTCCAACCATCTGTATGTCGCGTTAGTGGAATTTGCAGTAAGATATGGAATTGCTACGGTAATTCCAGTATCAACCGCAGTTATCGTCAAGTTGAGCGTTACCATACTATCGCAACCATTTGCTGCTGCGCTGGGTAAGCTGAACGTTGCGGTATTATTGTTGTTAGTATAAGTATTGCCATCTATCCAAATAAATGAATTACACGATGTTTGGGTGTAGATGCCTTTTAGGGTATTACAAGTGGTTGCCACAAAAACATCTGAAGTGGAAATTCCCACGTAAGAATTATTCAGATTGATACTTCCAAAGGTTAACGATGAACTGTTGTAATAACCCGCAATTAATACTCTGCCATTATTATCTATAAAACAATCATTAGAACCATCATCTTTACTTTTCCCTGCTTTTTTTGCCCAAAGCAAGTTGCCATTACGGTCATACTTTGCAAGAAAAATTTCATCGCCTCCATTATTATTTAATACGGTGTTGCCGAAAGTAATAGAAGG
>CAZRNW010000384.1:0-4282 GCA_964601535.1 uncultured Flavobacteriaceae bacterium | reverse complement strand
TTAGCCAGACAAAGATCAGAACTTCCATTATTATTAAGTGTATAGCCGCCGAAATTGATTGAACTGCTATTGTAATAACCTGTAACAAAAACTGTAGCAAAGCCACCGGAAGCAATACCATTAATACCATCATCATTTAAGCCACCCTGATTTTGGGCCCACACAACAAAGCCTGCAAAATCCAGTTTAGCTACAAAACCATCACCAACACCTCCGCAATTCAAAGTATAAGTATCAAAAGTAATTGAGGGACTGTGAATGTGTCCGCCAATGAAAATATTTCCGAAGCCATCTGTTGCTAATCCGTATGAAATATCATCCAGACCTCCGCCAAATGTGCGCGACCAAATTTCGTTGCCGGTTCCGTTATAATTAACGACGAATACGTCGGCACTGGTAGGACTTGCATTTGTGTATGTTGTTGCGCCAAAACTTATGTTGCTGCTTTTAAAGTATCCGGTAGTATACAGAGTGCCGGAAAGATTTTCAATGCTTGTTCCAGCGTCATCGAAATTGCCGCCTTCGCTTTTCGCCCATATTTCATTTCCTAAAGCGTCATAACGTATAATAAAATAGTCACTCCCACCCATATTGGTAAGGGTATAGGTGCTGAACGTTAGAACAGGGCTCTTGAAACTCCCTGTAACATAAATATCATTAGTGAAAGATACTGTAATATCGTATCCAATATCGAGACCGATATCCCCAAAACCTTTTGCCCATAACTCATTGCCATTATTATCGTATTTAGCTGTGAAAACGTCTCCGCCTCCATTACAGGTAAGAGTACTTGTTCCGAAAATAATCATATTGCTTTGGAATTGACCGGTCACAAAAATATTATTTCCGTCAGATGTAATTCCATTAGGTTCTTCAATCATATTATCGCCAAAATTTTTTGCCCACATTACATTTCCGTTAGCATCATATTTCACAACAAAAGCATCGGTTCCTCCTAAATTAGTTAAAGTAAAAGCCCCAATAGCTAAGGTCGAACTGGTGTAATAACCCGTCACAAAAACATTTCCTGCATTATCACATGTGATAGCATTAGCAACATCATCAAAAGCACCGCCGATTGAACGCGCCCATAAAAAATTACCCGCAAAATCGAATTTCGCTACGTAAGCATCATAATTTCCTGCATTAATAAGAGTAGTAGTGCTGAAAGTAAAGTTGGAACCAAAGAAATAACCTGTAGTGAAAACGTTACCGCTATTATCGGTTGCTACTGCAGAACCATTATCCGTTGTTGTGCAGGTACCGGTACGTGCCCATTGCCATGAAGGCGGAGGCTGCGCAGGTGAAAAGCAGCAGGTGAAAAGTATTAAGATGAATAGTAGTTTTCTCACAATATAAATTTAGCAATAAACTTTTAACCATTCATTTTTAATTCAGCCATTCTAATAACTGGTAATCGCTTTAATAAACGATTTGCCTTTTTCACCGGTGTAAACCAAACTAATTTCCCAGGCACCGCGTTTATTCGTATAATTTTTAAGATAAGAAGTATTTAAATCATAACTGAAACGGATCATATAGCTATCCTGTTTCACGCCTAAGTTAAATACCACAGCATCTTTATAACGCCAGTCTGCTCCTGCAATCACTTTCCAGTTTGCTGTTTTAACGCTGAAATCGTTGCTGATGTTATAGGACATTAATACACCCATATTCACTTCATAAGCCTTCGCTTGGTTAGCATAATAGAATCTTGGCGTCACTACAAATTTTTCATGTGCCTGAATATCGCAGCCTCCATTCACCATAAATTTAAACGGTATGCGGTCAACGGTTCCAACAAATGATGTATTTGAGCGTGTAAGATGCGCCATTGAGAAACCAAGATAAGGATGCGCTTTTTTATCTTTCTCAAGATATTTGTAATACAACCCAAAATTAGCATCGAAACGGGTAATATTTAAATTATTTACATTTTCTCCACTAGAGATATTCTGGTCGAATGTACCACCATCCTGATAAGGATTGTACTGCACATCGTAAGTGATATTGTTATTAAAGGCTTTATAAAACAAACCTAATTGCAAACCGGTGGTTAAATAATGCACGCCATTTGCTTTTTTATCAAGAATATTATAAGCACCTGATAACATGAAACCGGTGGTATTAAAATTGCCGGGTCCTGTTCTGTTATTGATAAAATAGGCACCAAATCCAACTTTTTTATCCTTAATTGTATAAGGCATATCATAGGCTAAATAGGTGGTGAAAAATGGTTTTACACCGAAAGCCCTCCATTGTGAACGGGTGTCAACGTAAGCTTTGTAATCGCCTTTTTCATCACCGTACATGCCGGTAAGTGCAGGATTTAAATAAAGGTTTGCCACATCATATTGCGATAAGTGAAAATCCTGAGCTTTTAAAATGCTTCCTGTTAAAACGAAAGCTGCGATATATGTTATATACTTTTTCATAGTCTTTTCTTTTAATAGGTTATCTTGATAAGATTACTTCGCCCGACATTCTTATTTCCCTTCCGTCCACGACTTCCCCTGTCAGTGTCCAGAGATAACGGCCTGCAGTTTGCGGCGCGTTTTTAAAGGTTCCGTCCCAGCCGGTGCTTTGGACGTCAGACTTGAATATCTGATTACCCCATTCATTGAAGATGCGGAACTCCATTGTTTTAAACGGACCGCCTTTCACAAATAGAATATCATTTTTGCCATCGCCATTAGGCGTGAATCCTGAAGGAACGGCAGGATTACTTACAATTGGATTTACATCAGAACAAGCAACTACATGAACTGTATCAATCCTTGAAGCAACACAACCTGAATCTGAAGTTACAGTAAGTGTAACGATGTATGTTCCGGTATCGCTGTAAGTGTGATTCGGATTTGTAAGTGCAGAGTAGGTGGTGTCACCAAAATCCCAGGCCCATGCAGTAACGCTTGGAGAAATACTGGAGGTGCTTGCAAACATTACCGAATCGTAACAGAATGGTGTGAAAGTAAATGTTGTACTCGGATTTTCGTTGATATAAACCGTTTTCACAACTGAATCTTTACAACCGCCGGCATTTGTCACTACTAAACTAACGGTTTGGTTACCTGTTGCTGTAAATGTTGTGCTCGCACTTTGTGTTGTATAAGTATTTGCCCCTGAAGTCCACAACCATGTAACAGGACTTCCTGTTGAAGAATCCGTAAATGTAGTTACAGTGTTCACACATTTACTGTTCGCTAAGAAATTAGCAATCGGTTTAGCCTGATAAGTAATTACTACAGTATCAACAACCGCATTACAACCGCCATTGTTTGTTGAAGTGAGAATTAAGATTACACTTCCTGCACTGGTATCTGCAGAGCTTGGTATATAAGTTGCGTTTAAGGTATTGTTGTTTGGATTAAATGCACCCGAACCTAAAGTGGTCCATGTACCTGTTCCTGTTGATGAATAACCATTGAGCGTTGCATCCGGTGAACTCTTGCATCGGAAAATATTTGTACCGGCATCTGCCAATGGGGCAGGAGTGAAATTAATTTGTAAAGTATCTGTTACCGCATTACAATTACCGTTTCCTGTTGTGGTTAAATAAATAGTCACGCTTCCTGCAGTTGTATCGGCACCGCTTGGAATGTATGAAGTTCCCATTGATGTGTTATTGGGCGTAAATGTTCCTGTTCCACTGCTCGACCACTGTCCGCCTGTTGCAATTGTCACAGAACCATTCAGTACAACAGTTGCATTATTAGCGCAAAGTATCTGATCGGCTCCGGCAGCAGATGTTGGGCCCGGGGTTATTGTTAAAGTCAATATGTCTGTAACCGGATTACATCCTCCATTACTTGTTGAAGTTAACGTAAGTGTTACAACTCCTCCCGAAATATCGGCTGCACTCGGTAAATAATTTCCGGTAAGTGTATTCGGAGAGAATGTACCTGTGCCACTTGAGGTCCATGTTCCGGAACCGGTTGAAGATGCACCATTCAATGCAACACTCGAATTATTAGCACAAACCATTTGACTTGTACCTGCAGTCAAAGTAGGGATGCTGCTGAACGTTAGAGTTAAAGTATCAGATACCGCATTACATCCGCCATTACCGGTAGAAGTGTAAATGATCTGAACACTTCCTGCTGTTGTATCTGCCGTACTTGGAATATAAGTTGGATTAGGAACGGTATTATTTGGATTGAAAGTTCCTGAACCTAATGTGGTCCAAGTACCACTGCCGGTTGATGAATATCCGTTTAATATAGCATTAGGATTGTTTTTACAAACCGCAACATTTGGGGCAATTACCAGAGGAGCAGGCGTA
>CAZRNW010000383.1:0-4288 GCA_964601535.1 uncultured Flavobacteriaceae bacterium | reverse complement strand
AATCAAACACGATGGTTTGCAGCCGTGTTCCGAATCCTCCTGCTAATATGATGGCTTCGGTTATCAAGTACAATAATTATTTCTTAGGGAATAAATTAATCTCAACCAGTTCACAAATGGTATGCCCGATTACCATGTGACATTCCTGAATGCGTGGCGTATCTTTTGATGGAATATTTATCAGGTATTTACATAATCCTGCCATTTTACCTCCGGTTTCACCCGTAAAACCAACAGTTATAATTCCTAATTGATTTGCAACTTCCAAAGCTTTCACCACATTTCCTGAATTTCCGCTGGTCGACATTCCAATTAATACATCACCTTTTCGTCCCATTGCTTTTGTTAAGCGTGCGTAAATTTCATCGTAGCTGTAATCATTAGCAACAGCAGTCGTGTAACTTGTGTTAACGTGCAGTGCTTCTGAGAAAAGGGGAGGGCGGTCGTAATAAAATCGTCCGCTTAATTCGGCTGCCAAATGTTGGGCATCTGCGGCGCTTCCGCCATTTCCTGCCCACAAAACTTTTCCGTCGTGTTTGTAGCAGGCGATAATTTCTTTTACAACAGAGTCAATTGTATTTAAAATAGCATCATTGCTTAAAAGTGAAGTCTTTAAATCTGCCGATGCTTTTATTTTACTTTTTATGAAATCTTTCATGTTTGTTTTACTCTCTAAAAATAACTATTTTTTAGTTGCCTTCATAGCTTTGAATAATGGCGCTTACAAGTCGGTGACGGATTACATCCCTGCTGTCGAGCTCAATAAAATCAATGCCTTCTACTTTTTTAAGGAATTTGATGGCCTGCAGCAATCCTGAAGGCTGTTTGCTTGGTAAATCAATTTGTGTAACATCGCCTGTAATAATGAATTTCGCATTGTTTCCCATACGGGTTAAAAACATTTTCATTTGACTTTCGGTTGTGTTTTGAGCTTCATCTAAAATCACAAATGCATTATCTAAAGTGCGTCCCCGCATAAAAGCTAAAGGTGCGATTTGAATCACGCGGTTTTCGATGTGCTGTTCTAATTTATCTGCAGGAATCATATCAGAAAGTGCATCATAGAGCGGTTGCATATAAGGGTCTAGTTTTTCTTTTAAATCACCGGGTAAAAAACCAAGATTTTCTCCGGCTTCAACAGCGGGACGTGTTAAAATGATTCTTCTGACTTCTTTATTTTTAAGAGCGCGGACAGCTAATGCAACTGCAGTGTAAGTTTTTCCGGTTCCGGCAGGACCAACTGCAAACAGCATATCGTTTTTCGCAGAGGAAGCAACCATGCGGCGCTGATTTTCGGTTTTCGCTTTTACTACGAGTCCGTTATTACCAAACAGAATTATATCGTTTTGTAAATCGTTCGCTTCTACAATTTCATCTCCTGTTGGTCCTAATAGGCGGTCGATGACCTTATCTGTCAGTAATCCGTTTTTATGGTAGTAATCAATAAGGAGCTGAAGTTTCTTTTCGAAGTGTTTAATTTCACTTTCCTCTCCTAAAACTTTAATGCTGTAGCCGCGGGCAACGATTTTTAATTTGCCGAAGTGCTTCTTAATTATGTTTAGCTTAACATCATTAACACCGTATATTTCAACCGGTTCAACACTATCTAATACTATGAGCTTCTCTGACAATTTTTAAAATTTTTAAAATGATGAAGCGTGCTTTGCTCTGCTTCATCATTTGTTTATAAAGCTGTTAATCAATCCTTCATTATAAAAAATACACTCGCTTATTAATCTTTAATTTTGAACTATTATCACTTATGCCAATTGTAACCTTAACAACTGATTTAGGCTACCGCGATCCTTATTTAGCCATCGTTAAGGCATGTCTTCTTCAAAAAGTAAATAACGTTCAGATTATTGATTTAAGCTGCGATATCAAAGATAATAATATTTCAGATGCAGCCTTTATTTTAAAGAATTCGATTGGTTTTTTCCCTGAGAATAGCATTCACCTTGTAGGGGTTAAATTTATACTGGGAGCCAAGACGCTAAATAACACCAATCACGGTGTAGATAACAGCCGCTACCTTGTAACCAAATACAAAAACCAGTTTGTTATTTGTCCGGATAACGGATTAATTACGCTCTTAGATGAAGGTTTTAATGAGAAAGTGTATCAGATTTACTATAATTCTCCGGCGCAGCATAATTTCTTTGTAAAGGATGTTTTTGTTGATGCAGCTGCGCAAATTAGTTCCGGAAAAGAACTGAAAGAAATTGGCTTGGAGACTTCTGATTATTATAAAGCCTTGCAGTTTTCAAGTTTCACAACGCCATCTAATTTAAAGGGAAAATCGATTTACATTGATGATTTTGGAAACATAATAACCAATATTACGAAAGAAGAATTTTACAAAGTATTAGGCAAACGTAAGTTCGGAATTGTTTTGCCTGGAACTACTATCCGCGAAATTTCAAATACCTACGATGATGTAAAGGTTGGTGAAGCTTTGGCTATGTTTAACGGTTTTGGTTATTTGGAAATCGCTCTCAATGGAAAATCAGCCTATAAAATGTTATATCCGCGTGAAGTAGGACGGAGTTTCGATTTTAATTTAATAATTGAGTTTAATGATTAAGCGGATTGTAAAAATGTCTTTTCAGCCGGATAAGGTTGAAGATTTCAAAGCGGTTTTTAAAGCCAACTGGAAATTCATCGCGGGTTTTGAAGGCTGCAGCCGGGTTGAATTATTACAGGATAAACTAAATCCAAATATTTTTTTTACATATAGCGTTTGGGCCGATGAAAAGTATCTGAATGCTTATCGCGAATCAGAATTATTTGCTAAGGTGTGGGGACAAACAAAAATCCTGTTTAATGAAAAACCGGAAGCCTGGAGTGTTGATGAATTAAAGTTTTAAGGCCGGTCGTGCAATAAATTCTTGCCCAAGGCAGATTCGGTTTTGTAAGAATAAATCATAAACGTATTCATTCCATAAAAAAATACCTCGCTGATGTTAAGAATGGAAGTCTTTTTGTCGGAATAAAAAGCTTCATCCATTTGCCGGAACATGTGTTTATCGTGTTTCTTACTTTTTCTTTTAGCTTTCTTTTCAATTAGCAGTTTATAGCCTTTCTTTACTAAATCTTCCTTGTATTTCCCAAATGTTTGCCTGCTGGAGAATTGATAGATGATATGATTTTCGGCCGGATCGCTGGTGTACTCATACAAAACCAAATACGACTTTAAATCGTCGTAAGTGTTTTTAACGCGCCATGTTCGGCGTACGAAATTACTATCTGTTATAAATTCAATATTGCTCGCCTCCCATCCTTTGGCCACCAATTGCAAAGTAATTGAATCAGCATCCTGATGCGGGAAACGGATGAGTTCTTCAGCTGTTAAAGTCTGTCCCTTTAAATTAAAGCTAAGGAAAATTAATAGCGGAATAATTATTTTTAATGATTTCAATTTATTTTTCGTCTTCTAAAATAGTTTTGGCTACCCTTGATTTGGAATTATAGGATGATACAAGGAAGGTGTTAAATCCTAAAAGAAAAACCTCCTTTAAGCTTAGCAGTGAATTGTTTTTTTCATTCAGAAACAATTCTTCTTTGTCCTTGTATTTATTTTTTTCTTTCTTCTTTTTCTTCTTTTTGTCTTTCTGTAATTTATATCCCGCTTTTTTCAAATCAGCTTTAAATCCATTAAAAGCTTCCCGGTCAGAAAACTGGTAGATGGTGTAATTTTCTAAACTATCAGCATCCGATTGGTAATACTGGAAATAAGATTTTAGGTCGTTGTAATTATTCTTAATCATCCAGGTCATGCGAACAAAGCCGCTGTCTTTATTCACCTCATAACCATGTTGGCTCCAGTTCCGTTTTGTGAGCGTTTCGCCAAAAGCCATTCCTTCGGTTCTTGGGGAAGAAATCAATTCTGTAATGCAGAGAATCTGAGCATTCAGTACGGATGAAAAAATAAAAAGACTGAAAAAAGAAATACTTTTTTTCATAATATTAAAGATACCTAATTTTCAAGCGTCCTAAAACGGTTTTTAAGAATAAATCAAGATTCAATTGTTAATAAACCCAATCAATATCCTGCCTTTGCAGCATCGTAAGCATTAAAGGTGCCAAGTGCTTTAGCAATTAAAATGTTTTCACGATTCGAAGCAATAACATCGCAGATTACAATTATTAAACGTTTTCCTTTTTGTTCAACTTTGGCAACTGCTTTTAATTTGTCGCCTAATAATGCGGGATTCATAAAATTGGTTTTGTATTCAACCGTACTTATTACTTTATTTTCTTTGTAAACGCTGCTTAATGCTGCAACCCC
>CAZRNW010000382.1:0-4290 GCA_964601535.1 uncultured Flavobacteriaceae bacterium | reverse complement strand
ATCCAATTTAAATACAACCGCATCACTCACGCCTTTTTTTGTTGTTTGAAATGCAGAAGAGCTAACCGGGAAATTTGAAGAAGTGCTGGCACTAACGCAATAGGAATTTCCTCCGGCATCCATTACAAAATGACCAATCACATAGGCGTCTGAACCATAAAAAATACTTACACCATTACTCACATCATTGCTGCCGTCGTTTCCTGCGCCGCCAATGTAAGTAGAACCTAATAATGCGCTTCCTGATAAATTTAATCGGCTCATCGTTAAATCTGCGCTGCCGTTCCATGTGGTATCAAAGCCGTTTACTGTAACAGGAAAATTTGTTGAAGTGGTTTGGGAATAAATATAAATCCCATATTTATTAATGATTACATTTTGAGGAATCTCTAAACCATCACCTCCGAGATAGGTACTGAAAATCCGCGCTGAGCCTGTTGGATTATATTTGGAGAGAATAATATTCATGTTTCCTGCACAAGTATCCTGAAAAGCGGCTGTATCGGTTGGGTAACCGGAAACAGAATAGGCCAACACAAAAATATTTCCGTTCTCGTCGTAACTCGCGCCTTCACAATTACTATGCACCGAAGAACCGGAATAAGAACAGACGATTACAGTGGGATCGATAGTTAGTTTATAATTTCTATTATAACCATCCGGAAAATCAAACCCAACACTAAAATCATCAAGAAGAACGTAGCTGCAATTCACTTTTTTCTTTTTTCCGTTTATAATTTGATAAGCATAAGGTTCGTATTCTTTTACTTCGCCTACCGATGTTTTTATAATGAGTTTATTATTTTTTAAAGAAATGCCGTCGGTGTATTTATAATTCATTTTTATTTTTTCTGGGGAAGCGCCCGGTTTTAATTCAAAATCGTATTTCAGATTACTTCCATTACTGTAAACAATAAAATTAGTATTCGGATAAAAATCATTGTAGGTTATTTTTTCATATGCCTTTACATTCCCTGCCCATTGTTTTTTGTTGTTACCTAAAAAGTAATTGTAATAATCTGCTTGTTCGCCAGAGTTTGTTGTGGAAGAAAAATCAGCACCTATAAAATCCACTTCGTAAACATGTCCCTTTGTGTTTTTATAAGCGGAACCAAAGTTCTCAATACGCGAATGATTTGAATTTATTTCGTGTGAATGCGCTGAAAGTTTACCATAAACACAAATACGGAAACCTGTCTTAGTTAAAAAGTATTGGGAGTTTAAATATTCCGCGCCAAACAAAACTTTCTCCGGCCATTGTCCTTTGTTTTCTTTAAAGATAATTGCAGGGGGATTAGCGGCTTGGGCGAAAGAGACGGCGAAAATTAGCAACAGCAAGATATTTCTCGCAGAGACGCGCAGAGGCTTACGCGGAGTTTCGCAGAGAGTAATACTCATTCTCTGCGTTTCTCTGCGTTTAACTTTGCGTATCTCTGCGTGAACCATTGCTATTTAAAAATACTAATAAATCCTCTATCAGAATTATGTTTTCCTGTACAACTAGATTTGTAATTTGCTACATAAAAATACGTACCATCAGTTAAATCGGGCGACCATTTTTCAAACTTCTCCGTTGTTCTGAATTGTTCTTTTCCCCAGCGGTCGTACAAAATAAATTCTACTTCTTCAAAATTGTAATTTTTAAAATCTACAATATCATTAATATTATCCCCGTTCGGTGTCACCACATTCGGGAAACGTTCGGATAGTTTTAATTCGAAAGGCACAACACTTATTACATCCCTGCTGTAACAGCCGCCGTTATTGATTGTAAGTATATAAGTTCCCGGCAAGGCATAAATATTTGGAGTAGTTTGTCCAGTGCTCCATGAATAAGTTATCGCCGAAACATTTGATTTAACCATAGCGGGAACGCCAATACAAGTCGGCACATCTTCCCCAATATCAAATTCTGTTGGATTAACCACGCTTAAAATACTTTTGATAGAATCGTATTTATTGCATGTTGATGTATCTGTCACTACTAATAAGATGTTATAATTTCCAAGATTTGTATAGGTTGTAGAAACTGTGTCGTTAAAAGAAGTTACGCCATTACCTAAATCCCAATAGGTATTACCCGTATTATTTGTACTAACTAATGTTGGTGTAAAAGGCGGGCAACCTATAATGTTGGCGCCGTAAGACGGACCTGCATTTACAAAAGATTGCAGATCAATTTTCACGAATGCATCATTCCAAATTGTATCACCAGGTGTATTCGGAAATACAGGTGAATAAGAACCGCTTGTAGTTGGCAAACCACCATCTGAACATAAAGCCTGATAAAGACGTCCCCTTGAATCAAAATGATTCACAGATCCATCGCAATGATCGCCGTAATTATAAATTGCTGACGGGACATAGCCTCCCCAGTAAGAAGCAAATTTCAATGAAGAACAATTCGCATTAAAATGAGCTATATAAATATCATGTTGATTGCCTGCGAAGGGCTGAAGTTGATTTGGTGTTGTTGGTAATACGTTTTCAGCAAACCCAGCTATATATAAGTTAAAACAACTGTCAACTCTGAATGCGGTTTGATGCAGATAAGGATTGGGGGCTGGAAAAACAGGAGGAACTGAATTTCCGTAGTTTGTTCTGAACACCAGGTTTGTTAATGAAGAGTTAACCTTGTAAATTGTATTATAACCACTGGGATTATTATATATTCCAGGAGTTGCTGTAAAATTACCAGGCACAGAAACATGTCCAATAATATAAACATCATTGTTCATGTCAAGATCCATTAAACCGGCATAATCAGAAGTGTTTGTTCCAACATAAGTGGAAGCAATGATTCCTGAACCACTGTTATTCAGATGTGTAATAAACATATCAAGACTGGGAATCGGGCCATTTTTTGTTGGAGAGACAACCCCGCTGCTTGTTGGAAAATTTGTACTGGAAGTGGTTCCGCATAAATATATGCCGCCCGTGCCATCTAATCTTAGGCTACTGCCGGTCTCGTCTTTTGTTCCTCCTAAATACGAACACCAGACCATATTTGAAAGTGTATTATCTAATTTAAAAACACAAGCGTCGGTTAAGCCCTGAAGAGATGTCGAAAGCGCTCCAGTTGTAACCGGAAAATCAGATGAATTTGTATTTGAGATGCAGTATACGTTCCCTGTCGTATCTACAACAATTTCCTGAAGTCCATAATAAAAAGACACAGCAAGGCTTGGAACCCTCCATCCTTCATTTTTTGAACCTCCAATATAAGTGGAGCCAATGAGACCTGTTCCTGATGAATTAAATTTTGTAATAAATATATCGGTCAAACCATTTCTAGTTGAGTCGAATGTGTTGGACGAACATGGGAAATCTTCAGAATCTGTTACGCCAGAAATGATTATTTCATTTCTTTTGCCGATTACTTCATATGGCAAATCCAATGAATCACCACCAATGTAAGTTGCGAATATTCTGGAGGAGCCAGTGCTATTGTATTTTGAAAGGACAACATCCCATGTACCATAATATGTACTTGAAAAAGCACCAACAGATATAGGGTAACCGGAACGGGCATAACCTAAAACTAATATATTACCTGATTCATCATAACCGGCTGCAGAGCCACCGGCATGACCTGTATACCCTGAATAAGAACAAACCACAACTGTCGGGTCAATCACCAATTCATAATTTTTATTGTAACCTTCCGGAAAAACAAAGCCGACTGTATTTTTATCCAGTAAAGTGTATTTGCATTTTACCTGCTTTGGAATTCCATTGATGTTTTGATAAGCAAAAGGTTCTTTTTCTATATTATTTCCGACTGAAGTTTTAATAAAGAGTTCGTTATTTTTTATTTCAATGCCGTCGATGTACTTATAATTCAGCTTTAATGAATTTATATTTGCATTTGGTTTTACAATGAAATCGTATTTCAAATTAACAGCATTGCTGTAAAGTTTCAAATCAATTCCCTCGTAAATTTCTTTGAATAATAAATTACCGAATGCCTTTACGCTGCTCGCCCATTTGCTTTTGTTATTTCCTAAAAAATAATTGTAGTACTCAGATTGCTCTTTTGTTTTTGTCACTTTGGTTAAATCTGCACCGACAAAATCAACTTCATAATTGTGTCCGCTCAGAACTGAATTTTTACCGGGACTCTCATGATGATTTTTGGCTCCTGTTTTCAAACCAGCATAACTGTAAACGCAATAATTGAAAGAACTTTTGTTTACATAGAACTGTGTATTATAAATATCAGCGCCAAACAAAACTTTCTCCGGCCATTGTCCTTTGTTCTCTTTGAAAATTATTACAGGAGGGTTTGCG
>CAZRNW010000381.1:0-4295 GCA_964601535.1 uncultured Flavobacteriaceae bacterium | reverse complement strand
ACGTTGATTTTTTCTAACCTCTTCAATAGTTCTTCCTTTTAACCGTTGAGTATCAAGAAAATGTCGGGCATGCTCCATTGTTGTGATGTAGCCTCGCTCTCTTAGTATATTTACTGTAGTGGTTTTGCCTGAACTTGGCCCACCTGTGATAACATACCAATTGGTTTGCTTTGTAGAATTATTAATGATGACTTTTTTCATTAGTGCCTTTAGTTTCAATTGAGTTTTGTAGTACACGGTTAACCTTCATTATTTTATGAAAATCATCATACTGCGTTAATTCGATATTATTATGAAAATCCATGTCTATGAGATCATGAAATTTATGATTTTCCGGAAAGGCAGCTTTAATATTGTAAATTGTAAGTTCTTGAATATTACTCTTGGCATCTTTGCTGAAATAAAAAGTAGTCTTTACGGTTGAACCGCCTTTTCCGGTGGAGCCTGAAACTACTTTAAAAATCATTATTGCTTCATTTGGATTAATTAAAGGATATTCTGAGTTATTGTAAACCCTTACAATTGAGCCATCACAATATTTAATTCCGTAAATAGAATCTTTAGGATAAGTGTAAATTGAATCGGCATGTTTGATTGAAACCTCTTTTGGATGAAAAATCATATCAGATTTTATTTTATGTTTGTGAGTTTTGCAGTTAATAGCAAAACTTAAATTGTGCTTCGTGTAATCATTAGCGGTAAAATAAACCCCACTACTGTCCTTTTGTGAGAAAGCACAATGGGAGATAATGATTATAGCACTTATAAGTATTACGTTTATTGTTTTCATGATAGTTAATTTAATTTAATTTATTTATGTTTTCAAAATGTTTTCTTGTATCCTTTAACATACTTTTAACGCACCACTTTGCGTACCATTTACCAAATAGAAAACCCCAAAGTCCTTTGTGTTTAGTATAATTAATACCAAGTTTGGCATTAGATTTCCCATCCTTTTCAGGTGTCATTGTCAAATCCATTTCAAACCAATCAATTACTATCATCTTCGCATCTCCTACAGTACCCCATACTTTCTCTTTTCCCTCAATCCATTTGCTTACTTCAACAGTAAAATCCATTTTCATTCCCACAACTTTTCCTGTCCATCTATATTTAGTACCTAATCCTGTTTTGTAATCTGAGAGCCATTCGATTTTCAATTTACTACCTGCCATTGCTCCACTGCTCTCTGTCATGTGTTTACCTGTATTTCTAATATCATCCATAAAAGCAAAAACCTCTTCCTGTGATCCATTAAGAATCATTTCTCTTTCGTAATGTCTTGTTTTTCTATTTTTAACAGTATCAGTTTTTATTGATTCATTTAGTGTGTCGTGCAGACAGAAAGCAGGGCTTGCTATAATTAACACTATTAAAATCGTCAAAATTATTTTCATTCTATTATTATTTTATTGTTGTGCGATTTTTAATTTTTTACCTATCTGAATTATTATTAACGAAACGATACTTGCTCCAATAGAAATAAGCCAATCATAAATTGACATCTCATATATTGATAGCACCTTCCTAACAGGTTCAATTGCATAGACGCCTAATAAAATTATTACAGAGAGAGCAATTGCACCCCATACATATTTATTCCTAAGTACTTCTGAATTGAAAAAAGATGTACCATTTCCCATATTGAACACATGAAGTAACTGTGAAAATATAAGTGAGAAAAATAAAATATTGTTACATAATTCCGGGTTCCAAGTTTCTGTATTGTGAACTGTAAAATGACTAAAAAATACTGCTCCAACGCTAACTGCTCCAATAATAATTGAATAAAAGAAAATGGCTATCCACCTTTTTTTGTCAATGATAGGTTCATTCATGTTCCGTGGTGGTCTTTGCATTATTTCATTACTCCCTTCGGTAACACCCAAAGCAAGTGCGGGTAAAACATCCGTTATTATGTTAATAAAAAGTATCTGAAGAGCGAATAGCTGAAAATGAAGATTAAATACAGAAGCTGTTGCAATTACTAATAGCTCACTCAAATTACATGAGAGTAAAAAGATTACGAACTTTCGGATGTTCTCAAAAATAATGCGCCCTTGTTTAATGGCAATTACTATTGATGAAAAGGAATCATCTTTCAATACCATGTCAGCTACTTCCTGGGAGACTTGCGTACCTCTTAAGCCCATTGCGATGCCTATATCTGCCTTTTTTAAAGCAGGGGCATCATTTACACCATCTCCTGTCATTCCAACAATGTTTTTCCCTTCCTGTAAAACAGCTACAAGATCCAATTTTTGTTTTGGGCTAACTCTTGCAAATACTTGCGTGTCCATCCAACTCAATTTTTCATTGACGGTCAAATGTTCAAAGTCTTTCATTTCTTTACCAATCATTGCTTTAAAATTGCCGTTGTCGGCAATGCCAAGTTTAACAGCAATATTTTTAGCAGTTGCAGGATGATCTCCTGTTATCATTATAACTTTTATTCCTGCTTCTTTGCATTCTTTAATGGCTTCAAATACTTCTTCTCTCGGTGGATCTATCATTCCGAATAATCCAACAAATACAAGATTAAGAGACAAGCCTCCTTCAGCAGAAGCCAAAGGATTATATGCACCTGCAATCACTCTCAATCCTGAGTTTGCTAGCTCCTCCGCTTTTTTTATCCAAAGGGTTCTGTTTTCTGTATTAAGTTCTTTAATGCCATCCTTCTCTAAAATACGATTACAACGCAACAGCAACTCTTCTGAGGCTCCTTTTGCATAGGTGGTACTATTGCTTTGATCTTTATGCAGTGTAGCCATTATTTTCGTTTCCGAAGAAAATGGTTCTTCTTTTAATTTTGGATATTTTGCCCTATAGCCTTGAACATTTATGGAATTCTTTTCGGCAAATTTTAGTAGCCCTGTTTCAAGCGGATCTCCAATTTCTTTAACAGTACCGTTACTGTTTTGTAATTCAGCAGTATTACATAAAATAGCAATACGATTAATAATTTCTAACGCTTCAATATTATCAGCAGGCGTAACTATTTTATTTACTTCTATTTTATTTTGAGTAAGTGTGCCTGTTTTATCTGTGCATATTACATTCGTTCCACCAAGCGTTTCAACTGCGGATAGTTTTTTTACAATTACATTGTATTTTGCCATTTTCATCATCCCTTGTGCTAATGCCATTGTAGCAACAATGGGCAAGCCTTCAGGTATAGCGGCAACTGCAAGTGCAATTGAGGTCTCCAACATTTCAAGGAATTTTTGTCCATTCAAAAGTCCGGCAACAAAAATAACAACTACCAACCCCACGGTAATCCAAATAAGTTTTTTGCTAAAATTTTCTAATTTTTTCTCTAAAGGAGTGGCTGCCTGATCAGCTGATTGAACCATTCGAGCGATATTACCAAGCTCGGTGTCCATTCCTGTAGTTGTTACAACCATAAACCCATTCCCTTTTGTTGAGAAAGTGCCTTTATACAACATATTGGTTCTCTCTGCAAGAGTTGTATCCCCATGCAATTTATCGGTTTGTTTCTCTACAGGAAGCGATTCTCCTGTTAAAGCTGATTCATCAATTTGCACTTGAGAAGCTTTGAAGATTCTTCCATCAGCAGGAATCATATCTCCAGCCTCAATATATATTATATCTCCCGGAACAATTTCCTCCGCATTTATTTCTTCTAACTTTCCATTGCGTTGTACTTTTGCAGGAACAGCGGATAATTTTTTCAAGGCATTCATGGAGCGTTCCGCTTGATACTCCATGTAAAAACCTATCAGCGCATTGATTAAGATTACAATAAGAATAGCTATACCATCTAACAACTCGCCAAAATAAAAAGATAATCCTGCTGCGAAAACAAGAAGCCACACTATCGGACTTTTAAACTGACTCAGGAAAATGAGCCAAATACTTTTGTCTTTTTTAGCTTCAATTTTATTTGCACCATTCTTTAATCGTTTTTGTGCTTCTGTTGAAGTTAAGCCATTTGCAGCATCAGAATGTAAGGCAGTTAATACTGCCTCCGGCTCAATAGCGTGTGGATTTATATTTAATTTAATGCTTGCCATTATTCATTAGTTTATGGCAAAGTTGCTGCCCCTCTTCTAAAACCTTTTTAACTTTAGTTTCATTCATTCCAATATCATATAGAAGTTTTTCATTGGCACAAATTTCTGTACAGAGTACAATTTTCATGTCCAGTAACTTTTGTTTTTCAGCGCGAGTAAGCGTAGTAAGGCAGGTAATAGGGTATAAGCCTAAATCATCAATAATATCTTTAAGACTGTTTTTAATCGGGTAATCCCATCCTAAAAGTTTTAATCCGGCAC
>CAZRNW010000380.1:0-4297 GCA_964601535.1 uncultured Flavobacteriaceae bacterium | reverse complement strand
TTTATGGAGTAGGTCTTGCTATTACAGCAATTATTTGCCACACTACTAGAATCAGTATTTCAAAATGGTTTAATTATTTAGACATCTCTCATGTGTTTTTAGGCCTATCCCTTTATGTCATGATTAAAGGTGTTTTGTTTGAACAAAAAAATAATCCGATAACTACATGATAACACATCGTCCGCGCCGCAACCGAAAAAATCAAGTGATACGTGATTTGGTTCAGGAAAATACTATAAGTGTTAATGATTTATTATATCCCTTATTTTTAATTGATGGAAAAAATAAAAAGTCTGAAGTTAAATCCATGCCTGGTATTCACCGCTTCAGCAGTGATTTGTTGTTAAAGGAAATTGAAGCTTGCATGAAACTTGGATTAAAAACTTTTGCACTGTTTCCGAATATCGCAGATAAACTGAAAGATAAAACTGCAAGTGAGAGTTGGAATAAGAAAGGATTGTATTTAAAAACACTAAAAGAAATAAAAAATAAATTTCCGGAAGCTGTTATCATGACTGATGTTGCCATGGATCCCTACAGCAGTGATGGCCACGATGGAATTGTGCGGAAAGGAGAAATCATAAATGATGAAACGCTTGAAATTTTAGCACGTATGACTTTAGCGCAGGCAGAATGCGGTGCAGATATTATTGGTCCAAGTGATATGATGGATGGCCGTGTTGCTTTTTTGCGCGATGCGCTTGATCAAAATGATTTCATTAATGTTTCCATAATGAGTTACACGGCAAAATACGCAAGTGCTTTTTACGGACCATTCAGGGATGCATTAGATAGCGCTCCAAAATTTGGAGATAAAAAAACATATCAGATGAATCCTGCGAATGTGAAGGAGGCTTTACTCGAGGCGGAATTGGATTTTGCAGAAGGCGCAGATTTTTTGATGGTGAAGCCTGCGTTATCATATCTGGATGTTATAAAAACTTTAAGTGATAATTTTGTTTTGCCAATTGCAGCCTACAATGTTAGCGGTGAATACGCAATGGTAAAAGCCGCTTCGCAAAAAGGATGGATTGATGGAAGTAAAATCCGGGATGAAATTTTGCTAAGTATAAAACGCGCCGGTGCTTCGGTAATTTTAACCTATTTTGCTAAAGAATGGGCAATTGATAATAAAAAATAATTATGCATACTGATAAAATATTTTTGATTGGGTTTATGGGAAGCGGGAAGACAACTCAGGGAAAAAAATTGGCCAAAGCATTAGATAAACCGTTTATCGATTTGGATAATTATATTGAGAAAAAAGAAAACGCCACTATTTCCCAGCTATTTGTCACGAAGGGTGAGGATTATTTCCGGGAAAAAGAAAGTGAATATTTAAAACAAGTCATTGCTCGTTATCCAAAATCTGTTGTTTCATTAGGCGGAGGGGCCGCATGTTTCAATAATAATATTACTCAGATTTTAAAAGGCGGTACTGTTATTTATATTGAAATGCCCGCAGAATCTTTGCATTACCGCTTAACGCAATCCGAAACACAAAGACCGCTTCTTCAAAATAAGAGTTTAGAGGAAAGCCTTGAATTTATTAAAGATTTATTGCGCCGCCGCGAACCATTCTATTCACAAGCTCATATAACAGTTAATGGTATTAATCTGACTACCGATAAACTAAAAGAAGCGCTATCTTTGTATAGTGCTGCACATTAAAAAAAATATTCTTCTCATCATTTTTCTTTGCGAAATTTCTTCGTTTTCTTATTCTCAATTGGTACGCGTAAAAAATTTCGGATTTAATGTTGGCGCAACAATAGCCGTTGGAAACCGTTTTCAGAGAATGGGCTTAGTACTGCAAGGGTATTATTTTTATGATTTCGTTCAGGTAAATGCTGAGGTAAGGATTTATCATAATTTAAGAAACCTGGGCCCGCTGTTAGAATACAATGAGGCGGTTACTTCTTTGGGTGCAGTTATTGCTTACGGTAATAAACAAAATTATTTTAATCCCTTTATCAATTCTGTTTCCAATCAAACTAAACGGCGTTATTCGGTTGCTTATTCTTACAATGCATATTTTAATAAAATAAAAACAAAACAAACAACCGGAACAATCGCTTTACAATTTGGTGATGTTAGCTTAATAGGAGAAAATGATTTATTCGCACACCCATTACTTGATAAGTTCCGGACTGGTGCATTTTTAATTCAGTATCAATACAAAAATTTATTTCAATCAGCGATTAATTGTACAATGTGGACAGGTAGGATGGGAAATGCCGTCCGTGATGATAAAGAATTTCCATACGTGGGTTACATTGATACGACGGGCGGAATTTATACGCAATATTCGCATGGATTGTTGAGCGCACAATTTAAATTTAATATGGGTTACGGACAAAACGCGCAATTAAATTTAGGTGTTGATGCAGAACAAGTGAGAAATGCAGTCCAGAACCGTTTGATTCACGATCTGATTTTTCTTCCGCGTAAATGGCATAAGTCCATTAACTGTCACATTCCAATGCTAGATGAGCATGGGAATCAGTATTTGTACAGAAAAGAACAAAAAATTAAGAAGCCTGAATTCTACTGGAACGCATTTAGCGACGGGGCTTTGTTCTACTAAATCATTCAAAATCAGACCGATTTTATTACCTGAATAAGCCCCCCCTGAGTAAGGGCTATTTTCTAATGAGTTAACTCGAATTCCCGCTTAGTATAGAATGGGTATTTATTGCCGAATTATTATACATTTATTACTTGATTACGCCACCTAATCTAAAATTTCATCCTATGGTAAAAAGTGTAAAAACATTTTTGATTTTTTTGATACTGATAAGTTCATTAAAATCTTTTTCGCAGCTTCCTGCATGTCCGAATAATCTTGTGTTTTTTCACACCAGTCCAATTCAGGCTTATAATCCTACTTTGCCCGTGAGTGCAAGTAATCCAAGTGTTATTGTTCCAAACGTAACTCCCGGTGGCGGCGGTTTAGCTTATGGACCAAACATTTTTGCAGCCGGCCCAAGCCCGACTTTTTTTACTACAATAGGAACTAATTATGCTTATTGGAATGGAGCAGCATGGGTGACTACAACTGTTACGACAGGAAATTCAGCAGCCGTAAATATTGGCGTTGGTCCGGGTTGTATGTATAACCTCGTTGGCGGAACCGGACAAGTTTACGTTACCAACGGAAGCGGCCCTTCAACTTTACTAACTACTATTGGTACTTTTGGCGGCGGCGGTCCTTATGATGTTGTTGTTGATGGATGCTGTAATTTTTATATAATCAAAACAACTACCCCTCAGCAAATGACTGCCTATAGTCCCTCAGGAACACAAATGTGTACTTGGACTATGTCAGGTATGCCAAGCATAAGCGCGGGAGGCGGATTTGCAATTGTTGGAAATCAGGTTGTAGTTGCAAATACTGGTGGACTATGGGTTGGAAACATGACAGCCACCACAATTACTTTCACAAATATTTCTACTACTATCACCCAGCCCGGTGATTATGCTTCTTGTCCTTTACCTTGTGGTCCTTTAACTGCAACAGCTGTTAATACCGCCTCAAGTAATCCTATTGGTTGCGGAGGAGGTACTGCAAACGTAATTGCTCAATCTACTCTGTCACCCTTGTCTTATACCTGGTCAGGTCCCGGAATTGTGAGTGGTGTTAATAGTGCAACTGCTGTGATTAATCAGTGCGGTACCTATTCTTGTACTGTAACAAAAGCCGGTTGTCCTCCTGCTACGACCGTTATAACTACGAATGTACCTTGCGTTACAACTTTTACGCCTGGTATTTCAATTTCTAATACGCTTACCTGTACAACTCCTTCTGCTGTAATTACTGCAACACCAGGTCCTGCTGGTTATACGTATACATGGACAGGTCCGGGAATTGTTGGTAGTCCAAATGTCAATCCAATTACCGGAACTCTCACAGGTGTTTATACGGCTACGGTTAAGAATACTGTTACAGGGTGTACAGGAACAGTTAATATCAATTTACCTGCTAATTTTGCTACACCGCCTCTAACGGTCACCCCAACTCCTACTGCAGTTTGTTTAGGTAGTTCAGTTAACCTGACAGTAGCCGGAGCAACAACTTATACATGGTCGCCTGGAGCAACATTAAATACAACTAACGGTCCGAATGTAACGGCTACACCGGTTGCTAATACAACTTATACAGTTGTAGGAACAGTCGGTATTTGTACAGTTGCAACAACGGCTGTTGTCAATATTAATCCATCTCCCGCCGGCACTGCCACCCCGAGCAACGCCACATGCGGATTTAACAATGGGATTATTTATATAGCCAATACGA
>CAZRNW010000379.1:0-4307 GCA_964601535.1 uncultured Flavobacteriaceae bacterium | reverse complement strand
TTTCAACCATTTCATAATGACCACGTCTTTCATAAGTGCCCATTATTACGTTCATAAAAATGACAAAATTGATGACGACACCGGAGAATACGTGGGTACCGTGGAAGCCTGTAATAAAGAAGAAGAAGTTAGCAAATTGAGGAGCGCCATATTCGTTTACCGTCATATTTGCACCATAAATAGTTTTCTGAACGTAATTTCCAACTTCCGGATCCCAAACCATTCTTAAGGCACCAACATCTGTACCAATAATGAAGTGATACCACTCCCAGGCCTGTGAACCCACGAAAGCTAAACCACCAATAATCGTCCAGAACATCCAGATTAAAACACCGCGTTTATGATTACGGTGCCCGGCTTCAACAGCAAGTACCATTGTTACCGACGACATAATGAGGATGAAAGTCATTAAACCTACATAGGCCAAGGGAATATGCTGTTCAACAAACGGAAAGTGCGTAAATACATTTTCAGCTTTTGGCCAAACGTCGGAATATTTATGACGGATAAAACCGTAAGCACAAAGCAAACCTCCAAAAGTTAAAGCATCGGAAATAAGGAAAAACCACATGAAGATTTTTCCGTAACTGAGTCTGAACGGGGATTGACCACCGTTCCAGGCTTCTTTTGGGTCTAGTTCTACTGAATGAGACATAGGATAAATAAAATTAAATTTTACACTGCAATTTTAACGAATAAAATATAAAAACAAAAATAAATATACCCATAAAACGCTCAAAAAATGCCAGTAAAGGGCGCAAAGCTCAATACCAAGGGCGTTTTCCGCTGTATATTTCTTCTTTAAAGAATTTATCAACACTACTATGAGTGAAATTATACCCCCGATTAAGTGGGCCCAGTGCGCTAAAACGAATAGGATAAAAAACGAACCTGAAGGATTACTGTATTTACCGCCCAGATAAACGCCGTTATCAAAAAGATCGCCCCAGCCTTTGTACTGACAAGCCATAAAAATAAAGCCCAAAATCAAAGTTGCAAGCGTACCTAAAGTGATAATTTTAGTATTGTTTTTCTTTACTGCATTCTGAACGATAAGAAAAGTGATACTGCTTAAAATAATTACAGCAGTACTGATAAAAAACATATCGGGAACTTTGAATAATAACCAGTTTCCGGCGTTTTGGCGCACAATGTAAGCGCTGGTTAATCCTGCCCAAAACATAATCATGCTGATGATGCCAATCCATAATAAAGCTTTGGCTGATTTGCGTTTGGCGATTAATAAATCTTCCTGTAAAGTAGGACTAGATTTGTATTTTAATTCTGATTCCATTTTAAGCTTTTGTCATTAATGCTAATTGCACAACAGGTAAATAAATAATTGCAACAATGAATAATTTCTTCGCGTTTTCAATGGTGGGAACCCTGTAAAAGTTATACGCCTGCAAAGCTAAGGTAATCCCGAATATTAACACTATGATTCCTGTCAGTAAACCCACAAAATTAAATGCATAAGGCAATAAACTGATAGGAATTAAAAACAAAGAATAAATGAAGATTTGAAATTTTGAGCTGTTATCCTGACCACCTGAAGAAGGCAGCATATAAAAACCGGCTTTCTGATAATCGTCATGATTAAACCAGGCCAATGACCAGAAATGCGGAAACTGCCAGAAGAACTGAATGAAAAATAAAAGCAATGCGAAAAAAGTAATGTTTCCAAAACCATCAGTTGCTGCAACAGCGCCAATTAAAGTTGGCAATGCTCCGGGAAATGCTCCTACAAAAACGGAAAAGGGTGTGACTCTTTTTAATGGTGTATAAACCAACGCGTATAAAATAATTGAAACAAAACCCAAAATCCCACTCAGTGGATTCGTAAAAACCCATAAGAGAACTGTTCCGCCAATACCGAAGGCCGAACAAAACAAAAGTGATTCTGCTACATTTAATTTGCCCGTTGGTAATGGACGGTTTTTTGTGCGATCCATCAGTTTATCCAGATCTTTCTCAATAATCATATTAAAACCATTTGCAGCAGCCGTTACCATAAACCCGCCAATCGACAATGCAAGAATTTGCTGGTAATTTATACTTTCGGCAACAGTTAAATAAGTGATGACTGCAGAAAAAACCACAAGACCGGCTAAACGGTATTTGGTAAGCATGACGAACGCTTTAAATTTCGAATAATTGGCGGTTTCTATTTTAATATTCTGGGAGGTCGTATTCAAGGCGGGACAAATGTAAGAATTAATTTTTTTGAAGTTCGAATAAACTAAAATAATCGCCTTTCGAATTTAACAAGTCCTGATGTGTTCCTTTCTCGCTTATTTCCCCGTTTTTCAGATACAAAATCAAATCAGCATGACGGATGCTTGAAATACGGGGACTAATAATGATACAGGTTTTGTTTTTCATAATTTTTTTCAGATTCTGCAAAATCAGCGCCTCAGTTTCTGTATCTACTGCAGATAAACAATCATCGAAAATTAACAAATCCGGATTCTTAATAATTGCACGTGCAATGGATACCCGCTGTTTTTGTCCGCCGGATAATGTGATTCCTCTTTCACCCACCATGGTTTCAAACTTATTCGGAAATTCCTGAATATTATCAAAGACGACTGCATTCTTTGCGGCCATTTCAATTTCAGTTTTTGAGAATTTTTTTTCGGATGCAAACGAAATATTATTCGCAATGGTATCGCTGAATAAAAAAACTTCCTGAGGCACAATGCCCATGCTTCTTCTTAAATCATAGAGATTGAGGTGACGGATATTTTTCTCATCCAATAAAATTTCGCCATCTTGTGTATCGTAAATTCTGCTTAATAATTGCGCAATGGTTGATTTGCCTGAACCAACTGGGCCGGTAATGCCGAGGATTTGTCCCGGTTTTAATTCAAATGAAATATTTTTCAGAGCAGTAATTCCTGTTTCCGGGTAAGTGAATGAAACATTGTTGAATTTTATTCCGCCGTTTATTTTTGATTCTTCATCGCTTTCGTTTTTTATTCCCGCCGGTGTTTGTAAAAATTCGTTGATGCGTGTTTGTGATGCGGCAGCGCGTTGTATTAATGATGTAACCCAGCCCAAAGCGGCGAAAGGCCAGGTAAGGCGGTAAACATTCATGATGAATTCGGGAATATTTCCGGCTTCAATTTTTTTCTCCATCACCAAATAACCACCGTACCAAATTGTAATCATTACACTTAAGCCAATCATTAAAACCATTGTTGGCTGGAAATAGGATTCGATGGTCGCCAATTTTAGGCTTTCTTTTTTGTAAGCATCGCCCTTCTCATCTAAGCTTTTTGTAAAATAATTTTCCTGCGCATAAGCTTTGATAACCCTGATGGATGCAAAACTTTCCTGTGCGTGAGAGGTCAGATTGGATAACTCCTCCTGAACTTTATTGCTTCGCTTATTAATTTTATCAGATACTTTGTAAATTATAAATGAAAGAACAGGAAGTGGAATAAAAACCATCAGTGTTAATTGCCAGTTTACGTTCAGCATGAAAATTAAAACTGTAATTACGGTAACAACTGTATTTGCTAAATACATCACAGCGGGTCCGGTGTACATGCGCACTTTACTTACATCTTCAGTAATCCGGTTCATTAAATCACCTGTTGCGTATTTTTTATAGAAGTTTACATCCAGAGCCTGATAGTGTTTATAGATTTCGTTTTTCTGATCGTATTCGATATGCCGGCTCATTACAATAATTGTCTGTCGCATTAAAAACATAAATAAACCACTCATAAGCGCAAGTCCAATAATGGTTAAACCGTAAGTAATAAAAATGGAAGTGTCGGAAAAATTATTTTCTGAGATATATTTTAAAACGGTGTTTGTTCCTTTCCGTACAATAACAGCCTGATAGGTTCCGAAGATAGTGGAGAGCGAAACGAACAAAATCCCCATTAACAAGAGCCATTTGTATTTTAAAAAGTAGTGATTGAGGGATAAGAGCGATTTCACGGTATAAAGTTATGTAATAAAAGAATTATTGGCGTAATTGTTTGTATTTTTACAACAAATGATTTGGCAGATAATCCGTTATATAATGAGTTTTGGTATGGACACGTTTTACAAGCGTTTAGCCATTAAAAACAGACAAAACGTTGCTACGAAAGGTCCCGTTATCCTGGCTATTAATCATCCGAACGCTTTCATGGATCCGGCACTGTTTTCTTATGTTGCTTATCCTCCTAAATTTTATTTTTTAGCGCGTGGTGATGTATTTAAACCCGGAATTGCAAGTGTGGTTTTTGAAGGCTTGGGTATTGCGCCAATTTTCAGGATGCGTGACGGAGGCAGGGAAGGTTTAAAGAAAA
>CAZRNW010000378.1:0-4316 GCA_964601535.1 uncultured Flavobacteriaceae bacterium | reverse complement strand
GCAAACATAGAAACTAGAAACACAGAAACAAGGAATAACAACATGGCAAAAGAAAAAGGAAGTTACGACGAAGACAGTATAAAATCCCTCGACTGGAAAGAGCATATCCGTATGCGTCCCGGTATGTACATTGGGAAATTAGGTGATGGCTCCGCATTCGATGACGGAATTTACGTTCTCATTAAAGAGGTAATGGATAACTCCATCGACGAATTTATGATGGGCGCAGGAAAACGTATTGATATCGCAGTGAAAGATGGTTCAGTGTCCATCCGCGATTTCGGACGCGGTATTCCATTAGGGAAAGTTGTTGATGTTGTTTCTAAAATTAATACCGGGGGTAAATATGACAGCGAAGCATTTAAAAAATCAATCGGATTAAATGGAGTAGGTACTAAGGCCGTAAATGCGTTATCCAACAGCTTTAAAGTTTCTTCTTTCCGCGACGGACAAGTAAAAACAGTTGAGTTTCACAGAGGAGAAATAATTAAAGACCATAAACTCGCAAAATCAAACGAGCCGAACGGAACTTATGTTGAATTCAAACCGGATGATTCTATTTTCAAAAAATACCACTATGTACACGAGTACATCGATAAAATGGTATGGAATTATGCGTTCCTCAATACAGGATTAACTTTAACATTAAACGGACAAGAATACAAATCAGAAAACGGATTAAAGGATTTATTAGAGAAAAACATTTCCGGAGAAATTTTGTATCCTATCATACATTTAAAAGGCGAAGATATTGAAGTGGCGATGACCCACAGCAATGAGCATTTCTCTGAGGAATATTATTCTTATGTGAATGGTCAGTATACGACTCAAGGCGGTACGCATCAGGCTGCATTCCGTGAAGCGGTTGTAAAAACCATCCGTGAGTTTTATAAAAAAGAATTTGATCCGACCGATGTGCGCAAATCAATCATCGCTGCAGTTTCAATAAAAGTGCAGGAACCGGTTTTCGAATCACAAACAAAAACAAAATTAGGTTCTCAGGAAATTGCACCGGGTGGACAATCCATCCGTTCTTTCGTAGGTGACTTCATAAAAGGACAATTAGATAACTATCTGCATAAAAATTCTGACGTTGCGAAGGCCATCGAAGCAAAAATTCAGGCCAACGAACGCGAGCGTAAAGAATTATCAGGTATTCAGAAATTAGCAAGAGAGCGCGCAAAAAAATCTTCTCTTCATAATAAAAAGTTACGTGATTGCCGTGTGCATTTGGATGATGCAAAAAACCCGCGCGCACACGAAACCACCATTTTTATTTGTGAGGGTGATTCAGCAAGCGGTTCCATTACAAAAACCCGCGACGTAAATACACAGGCGGTATTCAGTTTAAAAGGTAAGCCTTTGAACTGTTTCGGTCTGGGTAAAAAAGTCGTTTACGAAAATGAAGAATTTAATTTATTGCAAGCCGCTTTAAACATTGAAGAAGGCCTGGATGATTTACGTTACAACAATGTTGTCATTGCAACCGATGCCGATGTAGACGGCATGCACATCCGTTTGTTATTGCTGACTTTCTTTCTGCAATTCTTTCCTGATTTGGTAAAGAACGGACATGTTTACATTTTGCAAACGCCTTTGTTCCGTGTGCGTAACAAAAAAGAAACTGCTTATTGTTACAGCGATGAAGAGCGCAGGGCAGCGATTGCGAAATTAGGTCCTAAGCCAGAGATCACGCGCTTTAAAGGTTTAGGTGAAATTTCTCCGGATGAGTTTAAACATTTTATTGGGAAGGATATCCGTTTAGAGCCGGTGTTGCTCGACCAACAGGCATCGATTCAGCAATTATTAAATTACTACATGGGAAAAAACACGCAGGAGCGTCAGGAATTTATTATTGAAAATCTGCGTGTGGAATTGGATGCGGAAGAAGATCTAGTCAAGTAATCTCAAAACAAAAAAAGAAAGAGTTCATAAAACTTTAAACCTTGAACTTTAAACTTTGAACTAAGTAAACATGGCAAAGAAAAAAGAAAATAAAAAATCAAGTAAATAACAAAGCGAGCACTTGCCCTTAATGCCGCTTCCCGGTGCTGAGCCGAGTCAGACGAGTAACAATTACGCTACAGTTACGCACGTTTCGGGAATGTTTAAGAACTGGTTTATTGATTACGCTTCTTATGTAATATTAGAACGTGCTGTTCCTGCAATTGAAGACGGACTCAAGCCCGTCCAGCGCCGCATCCTGCACAGCATGTGGGAATTGGAAGACGGCCGTTATAACAAAGTTGCAAACCTTATAGGTAACACCATGAAATATCACCCGCACGGTGATGCAAGTATTGGCGATGCTTTGGTGGCAATGGGACAAAAAGATTTGCTGATTGATTGTCAGGGTAACTGGGGTAACGTTCTTACAGGTGATTATGCAGCGGCACCGCGTTACATTGAGGCGCGTTTATCAAAATTTGGATTAGAGGTCTTATTTAATCCGAAGACAACGAATTGGGGTGTAAGTTACGACGGCAGGAATAAAGAGCCGATGAATTTACCGGTGAAATTCCCATTGTTATTGGCGCATGGCGTGGAAGGAATTGCTGTTGGTTTAGCTTGTAAAATTTTACCTCACAACTTTAATGAGCTGATTGATGCATCGATTATGGTTTTAAAAGGCCGTAAGCCGCATTTGTATCCGGATTTCCAGACGGGAGGTATTGCAGATTTCAGTGAGTATAATGATGGATTGCGTGGCGGAAAAATTAAAATCCGCGCCCGTATTAAAGAAGTTAATTCGAAAACATTAGTTATAACCGAAATTCCTTTCGGAACGACAACCGGCTCTTTAATTGATTCTATTTTAGCGGCAAATGATAAAGGAAAAATTAAGGTTAAGAAAGTTGAAGATAACACAGCTGAAGAAGTTGAGATTTTAATTCACTTACAGCCGGGTATCTCAACAGATAAAACCATCGACGCGCTTTATGCATTCACGAATTGTGAAATGAGCATTTCGCCAAATGCTTGTATCATTGAAGACGAAACGCCGAAATTTATTGGTGTTGGCGAAATTCTGAAAACAAGCACAAACGCTACTGTAGAATTACTGAAGCGTGAATTAGAAATCGAGAAACATGAATTGGAAGAAAAATGGCATTTCTTCATTGGAGAAAATCTTCATCAAAGAAGAAATGTACATCGACTTTAAGAAATATTCGAATAAAGAAACCTTATACGAATATTTGTACGGATGCTTTAAGCCTCACAAGAAAAAATTGCTGCGTGATATCAGTGATGAAGATTTACACAAACTGACTCAGATTCCGATGATACGTATCACGCGTTTCGATACGATTAAGGCGGAAGAGTTCATGAAGGATTTGGAAGGAAAGATTGCGGAAGTGAAAAAGCACCTCGCTAATTTGACTGAATACGCCATCGAATATTTCAAAAACCTGAAAGCAAAATACGGAAAAGGAAAAGAACGCAGAACGGAATCAAAACAATTAGAAACAATTGTCGCAACACAGGTAATTATGGCCAGCGAAAAACTTTACGTGAACCGTGAAGAAGGATTTGTTGGAACCAGTTTGCGTAGGGACGAATTTGTCTGTGATTGTTCAGTGCTCGATGAGATTATTGCATTTAGTGGTGACGGTAAGATGAAGGTCTTTAAAGTTTCAGATAAAGTGTTTATTGGAAAAGACATCCTTCACGTCGCCATCTTTAAACGCGATGATGAACGCACTACTTACAATATGATTTACCGCGACGGACCGAAAGGAATTACCTTCATGAAACGTTTTGTTGTTGGAGGTGTTACACGTGATAAAGAATACGATTTAACGAAAGGAACAAAAGACTCGCAGGTATTCTGGTTTACAGTAAATCCAAATGGAGAAGCTGAGAAGGTGCGTGTGTTATTAAGACAAGCTTCAGGATTAAGAAAACTGGAAATTGATGTGAATTTCTCAGAGCTTGAAGTAAAAGGAAGAGGTTCTGTTGGAAATATCGTAACTAAATATACAGTGCGTAAAGTTGAACTCCTTAAAAAAGGTGTAGCGACAGTTGGCGCTGAAGATTATTGGTTTGATGACACTGTTCACCGTTTAAATAAAGAAGGCCGCGGTACTTATTTAGGTCAGTTTATTGGTGATGATAAAATCCTTACGGTTACCAGCAAGGGCTTCTATAAATTATATACTTACGATGTATTGAATCATTTTGATGAAGATGTCATTATGATCGAAAAGTATTTTCCAAGCCAGACATTAACTTGTATTTACTATGATGGCGAAAGCAAATCGTATTTCACGAAACGTTTCTTACCTGAAAACATTTCAAGTAAAACGCTTTTGGTA
>CAZRNW010000377.1:232-4317 GCA_964601535.1 uncultured Flavobacteriaceae bacterium | reverse complement strand
ACAAACAAGTAAGTTCAATCAGGTTCACTAAACGTCGTGGGAGTTAATTTAAAAACTAATGTTATGAGAATGACAGATAAAGAAAAAAAGATACTCTTCACGCTCATTCAAGGAATGAGTAATGCGGAGTTGATTGATGCGATTGCTTCAAGTGCAAAACTAACCAAGGCAGATGCAGGACGGTTAATAGCATCTTTACCGAAGAAAGAAATAATTGAGTTTCTTTTTGGAGTTGAGAAAACCGTTTTGATAGATGCCATTTCAGCAGGAGCGAAGCTTACCAAAGCCGATGCAGGAAGAGCGTTAGACGCAACGATTGAACAAATCAAAAAACTCAAAGTAGTTTTTGGTGGTAAAGGTCAATAGTGAGGCCATTGACCTTTTACTGAGACCGTCGGGAGAAATCTTGGCGGTTTTTTGTTTTAAAACAATTGTTGTAAATTTAACTAAGAATAGTGTATAGCAATTAGTTAGACCCAATTTTTAGACAATAACATTACTCCACAAATGAACTTTCTAGTAATTAAAGTGTATAGACTACATAGACTATAATAATAAAACTATGAAAACACGAAAATTGACACTTTCTCTCACAATTATATTAGCACTCATTTTTTCTTATTCTAATTCACAGACGGACTCTTTAGCGACCTATGACTTCAATAAAAAGTATACTATCGAACAACAACGCTATGATTTAAAAATTCTAAAAGAGGCTTTACAAAAGACCCACGCTGGGATATATTGGTATACAACTAAGGAAAAATTTGATGAAAAGTTTAATACGCTATACAAAAATATTAACTCCGAAAAAACGGAATATCAATTTTTACTGTATTTTCTCCCCTTACTTGAAGAAATTCATTGTAGTCACACCTACTGGCAACTAACAGAAGACTTTGTAAAATACAAAACAACTTATTTAAAACGTTTTCCGATTAATGTTAAAATAATTGATGAAAAAATCTACGTGAAAGACAATTTTAGTTCTGATACAACTATTCACGTAGGAGAGGAAATACTATCGATCAATGGTCTCAAAATTCAGAAACTCCTGCAAACTTTTTCTGAATTTTATTGGGTAGACGGTATAAGTAAAAATAGACAGTTTTCATTGGTTGAATTATATTTTAAAACGTTAATTGAATATTATTTTAACTTTCCCAATAATTATCAAGTCGCATTCGGAAAGTCACAGACAAAAGTTAAACAAGTGTCCCCGCTCTCTTTTGCGGAGTGTGATAGTAAGTACTATGAAAAATATCCAAAAACAAGCACAAGTTCCCGTAGAATTAGTTTCATTGACTCTTTAAATACTGCTGTTTTAACTTATGACGACTTTATGTGCGATAGCACCGAATTTGTAAAATTCACAAATGAAAGTTTTAAGCTAATCCAAGACAAAGGCATAAGTAATTTAATAATTGACGTAAGAAAGAACTTTGGTGGAGCTGGGGAATATGGAGGGTATTTGATTTCTCACTTCGCTAAAAAGGAGTTTAGTATGTATGATCATCTGGAAATAATTTTAAATCCCAATGACACAATATTTAAATACTTCTCCAACCTATATCCTGAAAATTTTCTGGTAGAAATACAGAATCAATTAAAGTCAGGTAAAATAATAAAAGTAAAAGATGTTTATTGGCTTGACAAATCATTATATACCGGAACCGCTTTACAACCATTCAAGCCAAAACCTAATAACTTCGAAGGGAAGGTATACGTATTAATAGGTAATAAAAGTTTTTCTGCGGCAAGTGACTTCGCTGCAACGGTTTTTAATACTAAAGTGGCTGTATTAGTAGGTCAAACTACCGGTGGTGGTTATAAGGGAAACACCAGCGAAGCTGTTGTTGGATTACTGCTTCCAAATTCTAAAATAAGAGTGTATATCCCAGTTAAGAAATGTTTGACGTCAGTTTCTCGTGTGTGTTCATCAGACGGAGTTGTTCCTGACTACTATGTTAAACCTAACATCAACGACTTTAAAAAAGGTAAAGACACGGAAATGGCATTTACATTGGACCTTATAAAAAAACAAGAATCAAAGAAGAAATAAAAAACTGTACCTAACAGGCAGTCTGTTGTAATTGGGCAGAAGTATCTCATCGCTCGGAGCTATTAAAATGGTCCCTTCGGGAAATTTCATTTGCTCTCGCTAAATACCTTTTGTATCTTTAAATAACCTTTTGTCGGTTGGAAAAGATGAATGTTCCAAAGCCCAACTACAACAGGCTGCCAAACGTTAGCCGCACCTTAAAGACTTGTACTCTAAATAAACAGAAATGACAATTAACTCAATAAAAATAGTCTTGCTAATTTTTGTATCAAGTAACTTCCATTCTTGCAATGGACAAGTGAAATCTGAACACAAACAGACTGAAACAAAAACTCTAGAAATTGGTAAAGTAGTTTCTGAAATTGATAATCAAATTTGGAAAATCTTTCAAGATTCAAAAGGAAAATATTGGTTTGGTAGTAATGGAAACGGTATCTATTATTTAGACGGAAACCAGTTGAAACTATTTACAACAAAAGACGGATTAGTGAATAATACAATACGTGGTGTTCAAGAAGATATTAATGGAAATATATACATTGAAACACCCGAAGGAATAAGCAAATTTGACGGAAAGCAATTCACTACTTTAAAGGAAATAAAATCGTCCTATAACCAATGGAAACTGAATCCTACTGACTTGTGGTTTGGTTACGGAGCAAACGATTTATATCGTTATGATGGAGATTCTCTTTTTCAATTAAAATTGCCACGAAAAGATTTAAAAAAAGCGTTTGGAATTGACACGCTAATTAGCCCATTTAATAGCGATAGTCCTTATGGCGTTTTCGGAGTTAACAAAGACAAAGACGGAAATATTTGGTTTGGAACCTTTGTAGCAGGTGCATTTCGATATGATGGAAAATCTTTTTTGTGGTTTGATGAAAAAGAACTTTCAATACTTCCAGATGGCAGAGCAGGTGGAGTGCGTTCAATGATTCAAGATAAGAACGGTTATTTTTGGTTAAGTAATTTTTATTATAAATACAAAATTAACCCAAACCTACCCAAAGGATATGAAAAGATTAAAGCTGTTGATTTACCCAAAGAGATCGCAAAACTCTGGGTATGGAACTCATCCACCAATAGCTATAAACAAAAGGTGGATGAAACAATACTTGGCTTTAACGCTGGAATAACTGACAAGGAAGGAAATTTATGGATGACTATGTATGGTGGTGGAGTTTGGAAATATGATGGAAAAACACTCTCAAACCTTGAAATAAAAAGTGATACAGAATATGTCTTGCTAATCTGTATCTACCAAGACAACGACGGAACAATTTGGCTTGGAACCGAAAATGACGGAGTTTATAAACAAAGTGGAGATAGGTTTGAAAAGTTTAAACTAAAAAAATAAAAGCAGCCTCTTGCAGGTGCTAACCTGGGACAATAGTGAGGCCATTGACCTTTTACTGAGACCGTCGGGAGAAATCTCTGCGGTTTTTTATTTTACCTTAAGTCTATGAAATTTAATTCCGTCCCGAATAAACCATGCACTAATTATTTTGCCTTTTTCATTAAGGATAAACTCCATTTGTTTGTCTGACCCATCACCATAAAAGAATTTGGTCTCCGATTCAGGAATAAGCTCTACGTCAGGATAGCCCTCAATCCGTCGATATAGTTTATTATTTTTAATCAATATTTCGGTTGTCCAATTGACATCATAAATTTTCCCTATCCATTTCCCCATATATTTTTTAAAGGTTTCAGGATTTATTTTGTATTGCACATGTGAATATGGTAACACAAAATCCGCACCGAAAAGAATGGCAGATAAGGGTTCTGCTATGCGGTCGGGACTTTCTTCGTTGTTTTGTAATACTATTATATATGAATTATCGTTCGGAAAACTATAGATTGTTGAATGGAAGCCAGAAGTTCCGCCACGTGAGAAAAAACGTTTGTGAGTGAGAAATGAATCGATAAAAACACCGTACCCTAAATGATACCAAAAAGGATCAATGTTATTTGGGAGCGTGTTATCAAGACTTGTTTTTTTCTTAGCTTCAGCTATTGA
>CAZRNW010000377.1:0-222 GCA_964601535.1 uncultured Flavobacteriaceae bacterium | reverse complement strand
TAAACATTTTATTTTTTGATTGTTCGTTTAGAATTGATGTGCCTTGCAATACCTTTTCCCATTTAAATAAGTCCTCGATTGTTGAATACATTGAACCCGCGGCAAACATTAAATCCCAAGTATAATTTTGGTCAAAAGCATTGACTATACTGGCAGGAAACTCCTTGTATCCTTTTGCCCTGTTTGATAATATTGTGTCGTAGCGATCAATTCCTGTGTTGG
>CAZRNW010000376.1:0-4318 GCA_964601535.1 uncultured Flavobacteriaceae bacterium | reverse complement strand
CACAGAATTAAATCTAAACTATTAATTTTCAATTATTTACGCAATTTTCAAAATGAGTATCTTAGACCTTGAAAAAAAATTCGAAATGGAAAGTCTAAATGCTTTGTTTGAACATGCTACAGAAGGCATTATTGTTTCAGATAAAACCGGTAAAATTATTAAAGCGAACCCAAGCTCAGAAAAATTGTTTGGCTACGACAGCGGAGAACTTTTAGGAAGGACCATTGAGGATTTGGTTCCGATGCGCTATAAAGAAAAACATACGGGTCATCGTGAAAACTACAATAAGAATCCTCATGCCCGTTCAATGGGAAAAAACATTGATCTTTTTGCCCGCAAAAAAGATAATACGGAATTTCCGGTAGAGATAAGTTTATCTTATTATAAACAAGGTGAAGAAACTTTTGCCATTGCTTTTGTAATTGATATTACGGAACGTAAAAAACATGAAGAAAGTATAAAAAAACTCAATCAGGATCTTGAACGAAAAGTGGATGAACGCACAAAGGTGTTACATGAAGCCTTAATGGAATTAGAAAATTCGAAAGAACAGCTGAGTAAAGCCCTGGAAACTGAAAAGGAACTCAACGACATGAAATCGCGCTTTGTTACAATGGCATCGCATGAATTCAGAACACCTTTAAGTACGATTCTATCCTCCATCTCCCTCGTAAGTAAATATAACGAGGGCAACAGCGACGAAAAAATTCAGAGACATGTTCAGCGGATTAAATCAGCCGTTACTAATATGACCTTAATACTTAACGACTTTCTATCGGCAGAAAAACTGGAAGAAGGTAAAGTATTTGTGCGGAAAGAAGATGTTGATTTAAAGCATTTGGCAAATGAAATTTTGAGCGAGATTAACGGTATTTTAAAACCGGGCCAAAAAGTAAACTACAACCATAGCGGTTCTGATTTGGCTCTGCTCGACAAACAAATGACCCGCAACATTCTGTTGAACTTAATTTCGAATGCCATTAAATTTTCTCCTGAAAATAAAGCCATTCAGCTTGAAACAGCAATTACTCCTAAGGAAATAACAATTTTAGTTGCCGATCAGGGTGTTGGAATACCAAAAGAAGAAGAGGAACATTTGTTTGAACGCTTCTTCAGGGCAAAAAACGTAACGAACATACAAGGTACCGGTCTTGGCTTAAATATAGTTGGCAAATACCTTGAAGCCATGAAAGGTGAAATTAATTTTAAGAGTGAATTAAACGTAGGAACAACTTTTACAATAACAATACCAAACGAAGCCTAATATGAAAACAATTTTAATTATTGAAGACAATCAGGATGTGCGTGAAAACACCGCCGAAATTTTAGAGCTAGCCCACTATAAAGTTTTGCAGGCCGAAAACGGAAAAACGGGGGTTGAAATTGCGCAAACGGTAAAGCCTGATTTGATTATTTGCGACATAATGATGCCGGTGCTCGATGGTTACGGTGTAATTCACTTATTGAATAAGACCCCGGAAACCGCCAGCATTCCGTTTATATTTTTAACGGCGAAAAGCGAGCGTCCCGATTTCCGTAAAGGAATGGAAATGGGTGCCGATGACTATATTACAAAACCATTTGATGATATCGAACTTCTGAAAGCTGTAGAAAGCCGCATTAAAAAAAGCCAAATCCTGAAAGCTGAGTTTTCAAAAAACGTTGAAGGCCTGAATAAATTTTTTGATGAAGTAAAACGGATTGATGATTTAAAGAAATTATCATCTGAGCGCCGTGTAAAGGCTTTTAAGAAAAAAGAAAATATTTTCAGTGAAGGCAATACGCCGAATTACCTTTATTTCTTAACCAAAGGAAAAGTTAAAACATTCAAGGCGCACGAATACGGAAAAGAATTAATTACAACACTTTACAAAGAAGGCGATTTTTTTGGCTACACTTCCTTATTGGAAGAACTGCCCTACTCCGAAACCGCTGAAGCCCTTGAAGACTCAGAAGTATGTTTGATACCGAAAGAAGACTTTTACTCCCTCATGTATAATAACATTAATGTGATGAAGATTTTCGTGAAGATGCTATCAGATAACATCCTCGAAAAAGAAAAACAATTGGTAAACCTGGCCTATAGCTCTGTACGCAAACGCGTGGCCGAAGCTTTAATTTTATTGCAAAGCCGGTACGACAATAATAAGGACAAAAACTTCAGCATCTCAATTTCAAGAGAAGACCTGGCCAATATTGTAGGGACTGCAACCGAATCTTTAATACGTACACTCAGTGATTTTAAAGAAGAGAAAATGGTGGAAATAAAAGGCAGTAATATTACAATAGTTAATTTAGATAAACTTAAAAAGTTAAAAGCTTAATCTGCCCTGATATATTTTTCTTTATGAAGCTCTTCGGCTTCTTCGATGGAATGGGATTGTGAAAGATCCCTTTCTTTTTTGGCCATATCACTTAAGCGGTGGAAATAGTTTGAGAGAATGCTAATTTCATCTTCATTCAGTTCTTCCACATTAATTAAACGGTTGCTTGGGCCTTTTAATGAAGCAATAAGTTCGTTTAATTTTAAATGCACGGCCTTCGAATCTTTATTCTGCGTACGTTGAATCAGGAACACCATTAAAAAAGTGATGATTGTAGTACCGGTATTTATAACCAATTGCCAGGTGTCGGAAAAATGAAAAATAGGGCCTGTTATTAACCAAGCCGCGATAATAATGGAAGCCAAAATAAATGCAGAAGTGCTCCCTGTAAATTCCGTACAATAATGGGAAACACGCTCTAAAATATTGGCCGTTTTCTGACCATTTCTAATTGTGCTCATAATAAATCCAGCATAAAAGCGGTTTCGTTAAATCCAAAACTCTCAACAAACACTATCCGGCCAAACTGCTCAGCTCTTTTCCTTCTTCGTTCTGGCGTTTTAATGACCAATCGTCGGTAACACTCGTTTCAATCCACGAGCGGCCCGATTTACGGAATACCTGCGCGGATACGCCAAACACGTCTTGAAAAAGCTGTTCCAAATCAGCAACCGACATATTCTCCTTAATAACAATACCTCCTTCGTTATGCTTTTTGCTTGCCTTTTTAAAAGTCAGGTCAGAACTCAGCATATCACTTTTCGCATTGCCAACACGCACACCATGTTTATGTTTAAAAAATTCGAGCTTCAAATAAGGAAACAACCTATTAAACTCATCCTGCACATCAGATAATTTTTGATTATCATTAATCTTTAGCATCATAACTCTTTGTTTACATTTTAATTATACTTTTTGAAATCTCATTCATTTCCTGTCTTATCGTATCGATAATATTTTTTTCATTCTTTTTTGAATAGGCCAAAGCAACAGCTTCCAATAATTTAATTGAGTTCATTATTAATTCTTCATCCTTAGGTTCAAAATTTGAATGAACAAATCGGGTATACGATCTGATGATTTCATTAGCTGCAGGATGTTTTTCTTCTGTATCATCAAATTCAAAATCAACATAAAAGGCCTGATTCATACCGGAAGAATCAACTGTTGGTTCATGATTAGCCATTTCCTTTAATACAAATTGATGTAATTTGTCTTTTTCTTCAGGCTGTACAACGCCATCTGCTGCTGCAACGGCGTAAACTAATTTGCCTAATTCTTTGTAGTATTGCTTGATGTTTTTCATTTTTATAGGTTTTAAATTATTAATCGTGAATTGCCATTACGGGAACTTTTGATGCATAAACCATTTTCTTGGTGTGCGATTCAGCAAACAAATTATAAAGCGCCGAATGTTTTTTACTGAGAATGGAAATCAAATCAGCCTTGTTTTTCCTGCTGAAACTTACTACCCCCTTCTCAATATCCTTTGCTTTTATGGTATTAATTTTATGTTCGCGGCCGTTTATTATTAATTCCTGCTGTTGAGGAATAAATAATTCATCCTCCGTTCTTACCCATAACACCTGAAGCTTTGCATTGGAATCTGCGGTGAATTTTTCAATTTCATTTAACGATGAGTGATAAAGTTTTTCGTTATTATCGACACTTAGCAACACAGATTTTAACTGGTGCTTCTTGTATTTCTCAGGTACAATAATTACAGGGGCCTTTAACCGTCCTGCAATGTCGGTACTGTGACTTCCGTAAATCAATTTTTCCATTTTTGATTTAGATGCCAGACCCATGACCACAGCTTCTACCCTGTGTTTTGCAACAAAGTCTTCAATTTCCATTTTAAATGAGCCACTTGTTATCAATGTCTCAATATGAACACCCGGAAAAGCTTTTGAAATTTTTTCTATAAATTTTTTCATTTTCTCTTCGCTGTGCTTTTTTTGTGATTCAAATGAGATAAAATACAAACCGCTGTT